>JAGADZ010000007.1 GCA_017613375.1 Bacteroidales bacterium
AAAGGGGTTGAGCAGCCTTTGGTAGAACTCGAGTTGTGCAGCTATGACGGCTCCCGAGCCTCGCATCTTTTCTTTCTGTATGTGGCGGTAGAGCTCTATGCTGTTCATGGTGCTTATCTGCTTGGAGGCTTCGTTGAAGTCTTCTGGCAGCAGGTCGAGGGTGAGCTCGGCCTGACCATGGCTTGTAAGCGTCTCCTTGTCGCCGTCGATGGTTCGGTGATGATAGGCTATGGCTATCCAGTTGCCGGATGCCGAATCGTAGGTGAGCTTGTTGGCCGAAATGCGGTCCACAAGATTGAAGGCGGTGTCGTAAGTGTCCTGTTGGAAAATGATGGCGCTGCCTTCGTTCACATCATAGCTGAAGGCACTGACCTGTACGCCTTTGCTTGACTGGAAATGGAGGTTGCTGTAATAACTGCGTTTGACGGTTTTTATATACTGTCCTTCAAACTCCTTCAGTTGCACGTTGCTCAGAGGTATGATGAAATTGCCTATAACGAACACCAGCACGGCGAAAATCAGGGCTCCATACATATAGGGCCGCAACATCCTCCGATAACTGATGCCACTGCTCAGAATGGCTATTATCTCACTCCGGCTGGCCATCTTGGCGGTGAAAAACAACACGGCGATGAAGATAAACAGAGGACTGTAGAGATTTATGAAGTTCGGTATGAAGTTCAGGTAGTATTGGAAAACGATTGCCGTGGTCGGTGCGTTGTTGCGTATGAAATCGTCCAGTTTCTCCGACACATCGAAGGTGATGACAATGATTATTATCAGTGCCAACGCCAGCAAGAACGTCTTGACATACTTGCCAATGATGTAGCGGTCTAACCGGTTGACGGAGAATTTGGACACCTCTCGAGTTTTTCTTGTTGTTCAATAAAAAAGGTTCCTCCTCGTTCGAAAAGGAACCTTTCTTGTGATATCGTCTTCGTTTAGAGTATACCCATGAGTTTCTGGAAACTGGTGAGAGACTCCAATACGTTGGTCTTCACATGGATGAATTCGTCGATACCGTAGCCTTTGTATGTCTCCACCATTTCCTTGGGGAATCCAGCGAGGACGATGGATTTAACCTTGCCTTTCAGCAGGTTGCAGGCTGTTTCGGTGATTTCGGCGTATTCGTCGTCCGAAGAGCAGAGCACCACGATGTCGGCTTTGCTCTCAAGGGCAGCATTCACACCCTCTTCGGCGGTCTTGAAGCCATTGTTGTCGACAATCTCGTATCCTGCCACTCCGAAGAAGTTGGTGGCGAAGCCTGAGCGAGCACGACGCATGGCCAGATTGCCGTAGGTCAGCAGGAACACCTTGGGACGGCGGCCCGACTGCTCGGTGGCGAGACGCAGACGCTCGAAAGCTTCTGCCCCGCGGTAAGGATGGAGGGTCTTCACTTCGTCGCCCTTCTCCTGACAGCAGCAACAGCATTCGTGTTTCTCAATCTTGGCATTCATGCTCTCTGTCAAGTTGGGGTACTGGTTGGTGCCTATGATGGTGGTGCGGCGTGTGGCAATCTCCATGTCGCGCTGCTGTGCGGTCTTTGCAATCTCGTCCTGCACATAGCCTTCACGCAATGCTGCGAAGAAACCTTTGCGTTCCTCGATGGCGAGGAACTGCTGCCATGCATACTGTGCTATGGAATCGGTGAGGTTCTCGATATAGTAGCTTCCCGCTGCGGGATCAACAATCTTGTCGAGATAAGACTCCTCTTTAAGCAGCAACTGCTGGTTGCGGGCGATACGATAGCTGAAATCGTCGGCCTCCTTGAAAGGAGTGTCGAAAGGTATTGTGGATATTGAGTCGGCTCCTGCTATGGCGGCGCTCATGGTCTCCGTGGTGGTGCGCAGCATGTTTACGTAGGGGTCGAAAATAGACTTGTTCCATGTCGACGACATGGAATGTATAAAGGCTTTGCAGGCACAGTCGCATTGGGGCTTGTACTGCTCGACGACTTTGCTCCACAGCAGCCGGGCGGCACGTATCTTGGCAATTTCCATGAAGTAGTTGCCTCCAGTGGCGAAACTGAAGACAATGTTCTTTGCCACGGTGTCAGCGTCGCAACCCATATCGGTGAGTCTGGCCATCAGCTCATTGGCGGCACCCAACGAGAATCCCAGTTCCTGGACAATGTTCGAGCCTGCATTGTTCAGCAGGTTGCCATTGACGGTGAGGACACGGAAGGCAGGCAGATTCTCCTTGGCGTAGTTTATCAGCTCCATGGCTTCACGCAAATCACCCTCTTCGCCTTTCTTGAAGGCACCGTGGGTGAGGGCATATTTGAAGGGGTCGAAATTCACACTTCCCTTTATCTGTGTCGTGTCGAAGCCGTTCTTGCGGGCTACTGCCACAAAGAGCTTCAGGGTGGTGAGGAAATCCTTGGAACAGTTGAAATGGATTGACACTGCAGTGAGATAGATGTCTTTCAGCAAGGTGGCCATGGCAGCCTCGTCGGCAATCTCCTTGGCACAGAAACCTACGGCTGTGGCACCGCGTTTCACAGCATCGAGAGCGTAGGCATTGGCCTTTGCAGGGTCTTTCTCTTTGATATCCTGACGGATGTCCCACACGTTGCTGTCGGCCTGTTTGCCACGAGTGAACGGGAACTGGGCGGGGTTGGAATTGAGATATTCAATGTTTTCCAAGTCTTCTGCACGATAATAGGGCTTTACTTTAAAGCCTTCTATCGTTTTCCACACCAATTTCTTTTCGTAATCCGCACCTTTGAGGTCTTTGTTGATGACTTCTTCCCATTTTTCAGTGGAAACAGGTGGGAATTCGGTAAACAATCTGTTGTCTTCCATTATGTTAATCTTGTTTTTATATCATTGTCTAAATGGCAAAGATACAACTTTTTTTTATATAGAAAAAATTATTGTCCGCTCATAAAAACATACCGCACGATATTCTCGCCCATTTTCAGTGCTTTGAGGCGTGTCTCCTGCGAATCGTTATGTACGTCAGGGTCCTCCCATCCGTCACCGAGGTCGCATTCCCAGCTGAAGAAGCATACCAGTCGGCCTTCCCAGATGAGGCCGAACCCTTTTGGGGCTTTGTTGTCGTGCTCGTGAATCTTTGGCAAACCGTTGGGGAAATCATATTTCTGGTGATAGATGGGGTGGTTGAAAGGCAGCTCTACAAAATCAAGCTCAGGGAACACTTTCTTCATCTGTGGCACGATGAATTCCCTCAATCCGTAGTTGTCGTCAATGTGCAGGAACCCTCCGCCTATCAGATAATTGCGTAGGTTCTGTGCCTCTTGGGATGAAAACACCACGTTGCCGTGTCCTGTGAGATGAATGAAGGGATAGTTGAACAGCTCGATGCTTCCCACATCGACAACTGCATATTCGGGATCGAGATTCATGTGTGCGTCGGCATTGCAGAACGAGATAAGATTGGTGAGGGAGGTGGGGTTGGCGTACCAGTCGCCGCCACCGCCGTATTTCAGCAAAGCCAGCTGTATTTTCTGTTGCGCCGACCCTGTCAGTACAACAGCAAGAAACATAACCAGTGTCAGTAGTTTAGTCTTCATCTTTTAATTGTTTAGCAGGTTCAGGAACGCTGTTGCCGCCATGGCCGCAGTCTCTGTGCGTAGCCGGTATGCACCCAGTGTCACGGGAACAAAACCTTCATGTAGTGCAGTCTGGACCTCTTTGTCGCTAAAATCGCCTTCGGGACCTATGAGTATCAATGCATTGCTTTTTGGAATATAGGCTTCATGCAAAGGGGTACGAAGGTCTCCGTCGCAGTAGGCGATGAAGCGTTGTCCGTCGAAAGGCATCCGTAGCAGTTCGTCGACAGGTGTGGGGGGATTGATGATAGGTTTGTAAGCCTTCAGCGACTGTTTCATGGCACTGATGGCGACTTTCTCCAACCTCTCAGTCTTGATGGTTTGGCGTTCTGAATGTGCACATACTATGGGCGTTATCTCGTCGACACCCATCTCGACGGCTTTCTCGACGAACCATTCCATACGTGCGGAGTTTTTTGTCGGAGCCACAGCGATATGGAGTCTGAAGTTGTGCTGTCCGTAGTGCAGCATACGTTCGTCAAGGGCCACGACGCAGCCTTTGGCGTTGGCCTCGACGATATGGCAGCGGCACAGCGTACCGCGTCCGTCGGTGACGAAAAGCTCGTCGCCGACAGCCATCCGCATGACGCGAATACAATGTTTAGACTCTTCTTCGCTGAGGGTGTACAGTGTTGATTCTATGTCTTCTATGTAAAAAATCTGCATCTCGCGGACTCGTTTTTCAATTGGCAAATTTACACTATTTTTTTTATTCGCGACATTCATACTTTTTTTCATTTCCCTACGTTATTAATCTGTTTATTGAAATATAGTAAGTATACAAATCTCCATTAGAAATATGAAACTAAAGCAGATAGTGCTCTTTGTCTCTGCCTGTGTCATGTTCAATGTAGGCATGGCTCAGAAAACACGAATCACTCAATTCACATCGACGGATTTGCCGTCGGAAATGCTGGAATACCTTGATCAGGCTACAAGTGAAAAACAAAAGAAACTTGACGATGCCAACCTGATAAGACAATTCTCTGATGTCTACGGACAGATGAATAGCGGCATGCAGGGACGTCTGACCAATATTTGCAATGTCGTCCTCAAGCTCAAGGTGCGTCAGCATCCCGATGTGTTCAATTTTGTCAGCACTCTGGTCAAGATGTACAATGCCGAGACTTCCAAGGAGAATTTCGAACAATGGATACGTTCCATAGAGTTTATCCAAAGCCGCAACAAGAAAGTCAAGGATTTTACCGACTTCATTGAGTTTACATCGCAGTTCCTGACAGACCGCACCCTCTATGGCTCTCGTTCATGCACTTGGCAGACGCAGGCAGGGACTTCATATAGGCTGCTTTTCGAGGACAACGATATCAAGATTGTTTTCGACAAGCCTTTCGAGCTGTACTACAGTTCCGATAAGGATAACGGTACCATTTACGGTACCACAGGCACTTATTATTATTTCGACAATAAATGGGTCGGCAAAGGCGGTCGTCTGAACTGGGACCGTACCGGTATTCCGACTACCGCATGCTGGGCAGTGCTGTCCAAATATGAGGCAATCACGAAATTCCCTAAATTCACTGCCGACTCGGTTCTGTTTACCAACACCAACTATTTCAGCCAGCCTATCTATGGCAGGGTGGAGGAGGCTCTCTCAGCCAAATTGGAGCCAGAGAAATACGCTTTCCCAAAATTCCGTTCCTATCAGAAAGACTTCAGGCTGAAAGATATCCTGCCGGGTGTGGACTATAGCGGCAGTTTCATGATGAACGGCTCGAAATTCATCACGTCGGACACCAAGAACCCCGCCACGCTGATATTCTACAGACAAGGCGCACCTTTTGTGACGGTGAGTTCCACCAAGTTCACCATCACAAGCACCAAGATAGTGTCGGAGAATGCCGCCGTGAGGATTTATATCGACGGGGACTCCATTTACAACAACGGTATCACAGTACGTTACCTTGCACAGGAGAAACAGTTGAACTTGATTAACGATTCGCGTAGAAACTACTACAGTCCCTACTCCAATTCGTACCACAACCTCGACATGTATTGTGAGTCTATCGTGTGGAAGATAAACGAGGACGTGCTGGATTTCTCAATGCTTGGACAAAGCGGCGACCAGACATTCTCGACCTTCGAGTCAAGCAGCTACTATTCAGAACGCAAATTCCGCGAAATACAAGGCATCGACGAGATTAACCCGGTCATACGAGTCTACAACTATATGAAATCTCTCGGCATGGCGTATGAGTTCAATATGGATGCCTTTGCCCAGGATATCCATATGGACATCATCCAGGCCAAATCCATGATTCATATCCTTGCCCGAGCCGGTCTGGTCTCCTACAACGAGGCACAGGGACGTGTCTATGTCAACGAGAAACTTGTGGATTTTGCGTCGGCAAGCGCCAAGAACAAGAATTACGACTATGATGCCCTTATTCTCGAATCTTCGTCGAGAAGCAACAATGCCCGTCTTGACCTCAACACCTATGCTCTCAATGTCTATGGCGTCGAGAAATTCGTCCTTAGCGACAGTCAGCAGGTGGCTATCTATCCCACCAAGGGAGAGCTCACGGTGAGACGTAACCGTGACATTAATTTCAATGGACGTATCAATGCGGGTCGTTTCGTCATTTTCGCCACTGATGCTACATTCCTGTATGAAGACTTCAAGCTCGAATTGCCACAGGTGGATTCGATGTTCTTCTATGTCACCATGTTCAATAATCCGCAGGAAGAGCACATAGTGTACACGCCTCTTATGAATCTGGTGGGCAACTTGCAGATTGACCAGAAAGACAACCACAGCGGTTTGAAGGATACCAGGGACTACCCGATTTTCACCAGTACGACGAGCAGTTATGTGTACTACGACCGCAAGGATATCCACAATGGAGCATATGTCCGCGACCGGTTCTACTATACTATCAAGCCTTTTGTCGTGAAGAATATGGTCAATTTCGTCACCGACAGCCTCAGCTTCAACGGCGTGCTCACGTCAGCGGGGATATTCCCCGACATCGATGAGCCTCTGAAGGTGCAGCCTGATTATTCGCTGGGTTTCGTACGCCGCACTCCGCGTGGCGGATATGACGCTTATGGAGGCAAGGGACGTTTTACAAACAAGATAGACCTCAGCTACCGTGGCTTGCGTGCTCAGGGCGAACTGACTTACCTCAGCTCGGTGATGCAGTCCAAGACCATCTATTTTATGCCCGACTCCATGATAGCTGTCAGCGACACATTCTATGTCAAAGAGGATGGTGCATTCCCCGACATCCGCAATAGCAGGGCTATGGAACGCTGGTATCCCTATGCCGACTCCATGCGGGTGTCTCAGCTGTTGAATGGACCGCAGTTCAAGATGTACAACAACGACGCTTTCCTTGCAGGACACATAGTGCTGAAACCTGGTGGTGCCACGGCTTCGGGCACCGTGACAATCAAGGAGGGAACCCTCGAATCAGAACTCTTCGCCCTTCTGCCTAAGCAGATGAACTCCAATGTCAGCACGTTCACTCTCCGTTCTGATGTCTACAACAATATAGCTTTCTATGCCACCAATATGAAATCACATGTCGACTATCTGCAACGCCGTGCTGATTTCCTCTCCAATGCCGATCTGGGACGCACCCAGTTGCCGCTGCTGAAATATGCGGCTTATGTCGACAAGTTCTCGTGGCAGATGGACAAGAAAGAACTCGACCTCATCAACAGCAAGAGCGAGGCTTCCATGGGTCTGGAAGGCCTTACCCTACGTGAGCGTTTCGCACATAAGGAGCAGCCCGGTGCACTCTTCGTGTCGACAGACCCGACCAAGGACAGCCTGCATTTCCACGCTATCCGCGGCACCTATCTCTACAATGCCGGCCAGCTCAGCTGCCGACAGGTGTTCCT
>JAGADZ010000008.1 GCA_017613375.1 Bacteroidales bacterium
CCCACCACGGCGACAGGTATAAGCAGATAGACATCGAACCACGATGCCGAGGCAAAGCTGCCCATGGTCCAGAAGATGATGCTCTCCATCTTGTCCTGACGCAACGCCATAAGGAGAGATATCACCGCAGTGATAAGGAATGTGAGGCATACGCCTGTCAGCAGCAGTGTAGTGGTGTGCATACGGTTACCTATCGAGGCTATCTTGAAAATCAAGAGTATCGTCAGCAATGCCGTCAGCAGAGCCATGGCTCCCACGCCCCACAGTATGGCCTCGAGACCAAGAATTATCGCTATAGCGGCACCCAACGACGCACCCGACGAGATTCCCAGCACATAAGGATCCGTCAGGGGGTTGCGGAAGACCGACTGGTACACGGCACCACAGACCGACAGCATTGTCCCCACCAACACGCTGAGTATGACACGCGGCAGACGCAGATTCCAGAAAATCGGCGACTGCAGCAGGGTATGACGGTCGAACGACACGACACCCACTGTGGAACAGAGTGCCATCGCCGTCAGCAGGACGACGAAGAGCAACAGGGAGACCAATATTGTGCGGCGGCGTGACATCGTTGTTTTGTTATGAAAGTAAATCGTTCATAGTGTAATAGCCCTTCTTCCCTACAAGGAACTGTGCTGCCAGCAGAGCTCCCACGGCGAGGCCTTTGCGGCTCTTGGCACTATGGATGAGGGTGATGGTGTCGACAGGGCTGTCGTAGGTCACCGTATGTGTTCCCGGCACCTCCCCTTCGCGATACGACTCCACAGGCAGCGACGACTTAACACCCTGTTTCGTATCGGCAGCATCGGGGTCGCGAGGGTCTCGGACCAAGTGCCATTCGTCCAGACGGCCCACATTGTCTATGATATCGTTGGCAAGGGTTATAGCCGTACCACTCGGGGCATCGAGCTTGTGGATATGGTGAGTCTCCGCTATCGAGACGCTGTAATCGTCGTAGCGGTCCATCAGCTGAGCCAGATGGCGGTTGAGGATGAACATGATATTCATCCCTATGCTGAAATTGGATGCCACGAAGAGTGCCTGGTTGCGGTTGCGACATTCGTCTACCACAGCATCCAGCCTGTCATACCATCCTGTCGTGCCCACCACGACAGGCAGGTCCATATCGAAGCAGCGGCGTATGTTCGTCACCGCTGTGTCCGGCGTGGAGAACTCTATGGCCACGTCACACTGTCGCAGAGCATCGGATTTGACGGCCCAGTCGTCGTCATTGTCGACAGTGGCAGCCACCTTCATGCCGCGTGCTGCAGCCTCAGCCTCTATGACTTTGCCCATTTTGCCGTAACCAATTATTGCTATATTCATGATTCCTTGTATTTTATTCCTTGGTATGTATTTCGTCGTTCCAGCTCCTTGTTGACGAGAACCGGTATTTCCTCGTTGCGGATAAGTCTGCCGTCGGGACGTCGCCAGCTGAGCTCAGGGAATGCCTGATAACGAGGCGGCACCTCGCCGGCAAAACGCTCAATCATGATGTCGGGACGCAGCCGTTCCACGATGTCGCACACAAGCGACACATACTGTGGCAGCGTCCTGTTCGGGGGTGGCGTTGTCTTGTATTGCTCCGCCATGGGAGTGCCTACGAGTATCTGCAGTTGATGCATCTTCAGCGTATTGATTGGCAGCGTATTGATAACATCCACCTCCTCCAACAGCATCTGGTCCGTCTCGTTCGGGAAGCCCAGTATGATGTGTGCCCCGCAGTGTATGCCTCTGTCAGCGGTGAGCCTTATAGCCTGCCGTGTAGCCTCAAAGAGATGTCCACGGTTTATGGCACGGAGGGTGTCGTCGTAGCAGCTCTCGATGCCATATTCCACAGCGATATAGTGGGACTTGGCCAGCGATGCCATATAGTCCAGCTTTTCCTCGTCCACACAGTCGGGGCGTGTACCTATTATCAGTCCCGCCACAAGAGGATGGGCAAGAGCCTCGGCATACAGCCTCTTGAGTGTCTCCAGAGGGGCAAACGTATTCGAATAGGGCTGGAAATAGGCCAGATATCTGTCCGCCTTGCGGTAACGACGCTGGTGGAATTCTATACCCTCGTCAAGCTGCTGGGCAATAGATTTCGACGGGGAGCAGTAGTTGGGGTTGAACGCACGATTGTTGCAAAAAGTGCAGCCGCCACGGGTACGGTCGTCTGGGTCGCGGTTCGGACAGCCGAAACCGGCATCCAGCGAGAGTTTCTGCAAGCGTGAGCCGTATGTACGCTTGAAGTAAGAAGAATAAGAGTTGTAGCGTAAGCCGTCGGGGGTCATGGCTGCAGTATATCAATAAAAGGCACACATTTGAGTTTGAGTCCGTTTTTGTCGATATACGACTTCAGGTTGAGCAGGCATGAGGTCTCCGTGGAGGTTATCACCTCAGCACCTGCCGCCATGATATTGTCGATTTTGCGTTTTGCAAGGCTGTTGGATATAGGAGTGAACATGTTGGCGAAATGTCCGCCGTAACCGCAGCAGACATCAGCCTGTGCTATCTCCACCAGCTGTAGCCCTTCTATGGCCCGCAGAAGTTGACGGGGTTCCTCACAGAGACCAGCCTTGTCAGGATGTGCCATACAGCGGTAGTCACGCAAGGTGTTGCAATGGTCGAGGAAAGCGACAGTGTGCGGGAAGCTTACATTCGTGGGAGTATAGTGCATCACATTGACGAGGAAATCGCTGATATCATATATCTTGTCGGCAAACTGGCGGTAGCTGTTATGGAACGTAGTGTTATGGAAAAGCTGGGAGAAATACTTCTTGATGTATGCCACGCAGCCGCTTCCGCACGACACCACATAAGGACAGTCCGAGTAAATATCAATCATTTTCTCGCCGAGGGTCTTGGCTCCTTCACGGTCGCCGTTGACAAAGAGAGCCTTGCCGCAGCAAGTTATCTCAGTAGGATAGAAACACTCCACACCGAGGTCCTGCAACAGTTTTATCATGCGAAGCCCCGACTGGGCGGCGAACTGGTCGACACAGCAGGGAATAAAAACGCCTACCTTTATATTGTTAGCCAACATATTTCCTGTTTTTTTATTATAGAAATGCAATGCAAAAATACACAATTATTTTGGATAATGCAGGCAAAAACGATAATTATTTCCTGAAAAGATTAAAAAGTGTAGCCGTCCCGAGTAGCAGACAGATGTCACGGTATCTCATTTCATATATTCTTTAGCATACTCCACATAGTGGGCTGCGTTGTCGGTCTGGCCAGGGTTGACTTGTTTGATGTATTTTGCCGGCACTCCGCCCCATATCTCGCGAGGTGGAATCTTTGTACCCTGAAGTACCAGCGCTCCTGCCGCCACTATAGCACCCTCGCCGACTTCGCAGTCGTCAAGCAGCGTCGCTCCCATGCCTATGAGGGCTCCGTCATGAATTGTGCAGGCGTGAACTGTGACGTTGTGGCCTATGGTCACGTCGCTCCCGATATGCGTGGGACCCGTCCTGTGAGTCACATGGATACACGAGCCGTCTTGTATATTGGTACGGTCGCCGATAGTTATGGGAGCCACATCGCCCCTAACCACCGCATTGAACCACACCGAGCACTGGTCGCCCATCACCACATCGCCCACAATCGTGGCGTTCTCGCTGAAATAGCAGTCCTTGCCCCATCGGGGAGAAAGACCTTTATATGATTTGATTAATGCCATTATCGTTTATTTTATCTATCTTTGCAAGTATGAGTTGCGTTTCTTATTGGAACTTGACCTGTGGCTGCAAAGTTACGAAAAAAAATCAATATCCAGAATAATTCGTATTTTTGCAGTCCGAAACCATAGAGACAATCCTCCATGACAGAACAGACAATATTAATTGCCCTCTCCATTTTCCCGGTAATTGTGCTGGCTTTTTTCATCTACCGAAAAGACAAATTCCAGAAAGAGCCTCTGAAGATGCTGGTAAAAGCTTTCCTTTTGGGATGCCTGTCGGCTCTGCCTGCTGCATACCTTGAGACCCTGCTGACGAATGCCTACAGTCTCTTCGGCGGTGAGTATCTTCCGGGCTTTTTTGGCGGAATCTACAACGGCTATGTCGTGGCGGGTTGTTCCGAGGAGTTGTGCAAACTGCTGTTGCTCTTCATCGCGGTATGGAGAAGCCCCCATTTCGACGAATATTTCGACGGCATCGTCTATGCCACCTTCCTGTCGTTAGGCTTTGCAGGCCTTGAGAATGTGCTGTATGTCTTCAGCCAAGGGGATTTCTCGTCGGCAGTCGTGACTGGCTCGATGCGTGCATTGCTGTCTGTTCCAGGTCATTTCCTTTTCGGTGTCGCCATGGGCTATTATTTCGCTTTGGCCAAATTCGAGCCAACGAATCGCAGCCGCAACATCATGCTGGCTTTCCTCGTCCCCATGCTGCTTCACGGCACTTTCGACGCATTACTTATGATTCCCGATGCCATGGGTGAAGAGGGTCAATGGCTAAATGTCGTGATGTTTCCTGTGTTTATCTGGTTCGACATAAAGCTATGGAAACTGGGTATGCGTCGTCTGAGAAGTCTCCAGCAGCTCTCCGAGGAGCAAAACTTATATGAAGACATCGGCGACGACGACTCTGCCGACAACCACGGAAGCACCCCTCCCAATGGCGGCGCCTTCTCAGGGTTTAATTGGGAGGTGTAGTTAACAGCACACACTGTCCATGCCTGAGGTCCCAAGCAAATTGGATTATTTCTTGCCTAACACACAATACAATCACCTTATATTGCGTTATTTTAATAAATTATTTATTATGAGAAGATTTATTCTGACAGTTTTATGCATCCTCGTAATAGGTGCAATAGATGCCCAAACCATTAGCCGCACTACCGTTGAGCAGTACCGCCAACTGGTGGCCACCTGCACAGGTGGCAATGCTCCGCAACATCGTCAGAATCTGCAGCAGTGTGCCGACCGTCTTGCAAAGTGGGGCTTCACTTTCAACCGCAGCAGGATTGCCGAATTTGCAATATTCCACATGAACCCCTTTTTCCGTAAGGAAGGTCAGGATACTGTGGGCTGCGTGGTTTCAACATTCAACGATGCTGTCACCGCCATTAGTGGAGTCTTCAGCAGCGCCGACCCAGCCAGAGCTTTCTCTCTGCTGCCCGGTGCCGCCGAATTGCAGGAGTCCATTGCCACAGAACAAGGCTTGGGGAAATTCGTCTGTTCTGTAAAAGGCAAAGTAAATAACAAATTCCCAAAAAGTGTTGCCGAATTGAAAGCGTTGCTTGCTGAAGTAGAGGTGTCCGATGTCAAGTGGGTTTTCATCAGCTGGGAAAGCGCCGATCATAAACAAATGGTCACCTTGGTCTACGACAACAAACTATATGGCAAGAAGAAGCCGCGACCGCACGACCGTGTCGAGCTGACCATTGCCGTAACCGACAATCGTGACCTCGATTAACGCCTGACTTAGAAATATTTGATCCAAATGCACCACATGAACCATAAGGGTTTTTATTAGGTACAAAAAAAGAATGCCAGAGCATTCTTTTTTTTATGTGGAGTAGATGGGACTCGTGGCATGCCGTCGGCTCTGCCGACAACCCTCTACCTTTGTCCCTCTTCGGAACAAAAAAAAGAATGCTCTGGCATTCTTTTTTTGTGGAGTAGATGGGACTCGTGGCATGCCGTCGGCCCTGACGACAACCCTCTACCTTTGTCTCTCTTCGGAACAAAAAAAAAGAATGCCAGAGCATTCTTTTTTTTATGTGGAGTAGATGGGACTCGAACCCACTACCTTTTGATTGCGAACCAAATGCTCTACCAGATGAGCTACTACCCCTAATGAAAAAAGCAACTGAACCTGTCTCAGTTGCTTAGTGGAGTATATCGGAATCGAACCGATTACCTTTTGACTGCCAGTCAAACGCTCTAGCCAAGTGAGCTAATACCCCATTTTTTTCGGCTGCAAAGATACAACTATTTTTTTATCCGCCAAAATAAATTTTTATCCCACTGATTTAGAAATGGGTATTTGCGATACTTCCAGCATGAAGCTATGCTGGAGAAGGTGGTTTTTGAGTAAAAAGAGGCTGTTTTCCTAATGGTGATGTTCATAGGCGTCGCCACCGCAGTGGTGGTGTTCTCCGCTGTCGTCATCATTCCACGGTTTCTCTTCCTCATCACCGAGGTAGTCGTCAGGGTTGCCGTCACCTATGAACTGTGCCATCCAATCGAAATCGTGCATATGGTTCACCTCTTCGTCGTCCCACTGCTTAGGGTCCACATATATCTCCAGCAGTTTGGCATCGCCTTCGCAGTATAGTTCCACCATCTCGGCCACGGCAGGTACGAGGACACACTCGCCAGCATGGATGGGACAGATCGTCTCGAGAGTCTTCACAGCGGCGATACCCTCCGTGCAGAGATAAATCACGAATGAGTCGAGCTGTGAGAAATCCTTCCTCATAGGCTTGTCCAAGGCGATGAGGTTGGTAGTAAAATAGGGGCACTGCGCTATCTGTACCGTACTATTCTTGCGGTAGCTGTAATGTGTCCTGCCGTCCGATGTGACGCGGAAGTCTATGGCGTCGAGAGCCTCGGCGGTATGCAGCTGACGCAGTTTACCGTCGGCATCAGGACGGTTGTAGTCGTATATGCGGTATGTGGTGTCCGACGACTGTTGAATCTCGGCAAGCAGCAGGCCGCTCCCAAGGGCATGCACCCGTCCGGCAGGGATAAAGAATACGTCGCCCTGCACAGGCTTCTCGATATGCAGCAGAGTCTCGAGCTTGCCGAGGTTGAGGAACTGCTGGTACTCCTCGCGTGTCACCGACTGCTCGAAGCCGTCGACAATCTCGGCACCCTCTTCGGCCTCCATGATGTACCACATCTCCGTCTTGCCGTTCTCCATGCCACGCTGGCGTGCCAGCTTGTTGTCGGGATGCACCTGAATGGAGAGCTTGTCATTGGCGTCGATTATCTTTATCAGCAGCGGGAAGTCGTTGCCGAAATGCCTATAGTTGGCCTCTCCTATCAGTTCACCCATATATATCTCCAGAGCCTCGTTGAGGGTGTTGTTTGCGAGGAAGCCGTTAGCTATCACCGACTCGTTGTCCTTCACTGCCGACAGGACCCAGAGCTCTCCACAGTTAGGCAGCGGGTCGTAGTCAAAACCCAGAGTTTTTATCTTGTTGCCGCCCCAAACCTTGTTCTTGAACAGCGGCATGAATTTCATTGGATATAGTGTCGATTCCATAATCGTCATTTTTCTTTTATTGCGTTTTGAAGTATTCTGCCAACCTCCCACACTCTCGCGTCGCGAGCAATTATCCTTCCTTCTGGGTCGAGCAGGATAATATAAGGGATATGGTCTATTTCGAGCTGCTCCATATATGGGGCGTCCCATTGTTTTTTGTCGCGGTCTATCTCGATGGTAATAACCTGCAGGTTGTCGAACTGTCCTTCGAGACTATTGCGTGCCGCCGTGCATTGTTCGCACCATGTGGCGCCGAAGAGCAGGGCGTGGCAGAGGCTGTCGGACATCACCTCGGTGAGTTTTCTCGTAGTGCCATCGCTGTCGACAAAGGCAAAATCGGGGAGTTTGGAGCCCGTGCTCAGCACACGCAGACGTTCCATGCGGTCGGTAAGCAATTTGTAGTGGTAGGTCCTTGTCGCTCCGCTGTCCAGAAGTTCATATAGCGACGCTACGTCGTCGAACTCCATATTCGGCGACAGGTAACGGGCAATGATATAAGGACTCAGTACCGAGGCGTGGTTCTCTTCCACAAATTCCACGAGACACTGCATATCGCCGTCGCACTGTTCCAGCAAATAGCGTATACGGCTGTTGGAGCGGGAGCCTGTGATGGGGGATGCGTCGGGATTCCCGGCATTGACAGTGATGTTAATGTCGGCATTCTCGATAAAGAAAGCCACGGGAGTGGCGAAGTCGGCATGTCTCAGTTCGGCGTAAGCCTCGCCAGCCACCGTGCCGCTGAATTCAGCCATCCGGTTGTCGATACGGGCTTTCAGCGTGCGAGGACGCAGACCGTTGTCATAAATAATCAGTGAGACGCTGCCGCGCAGAGACGCCGGCAACGATGCACGTACATGGAATCCCTGAGCCTGCACGGCACCCATAGCCCACAGCAGCACAATAAGAAGAAGCTTCAGTCTTCTGCCGGGCATGGCTGTGGATTAATAGGAGTGGTAGGTAGAGCTATTGCGTTGGTTGTTGCCGCGGACCTTGTAGTTGCGGTTAATCTTCTTCGAATTCTTCTTCTTCGAAACATACATAGTGTTCGATGATTTGCACGAAGTCGTGGTGCCGCATACGCCGACCAAGCCTACCAGCACAACAAGCATCAAGAGTATTCTGACTGCCTTTTTCATAACCCTATCTTTTTTGCCGCGGAGAGAATTACCGTTAAGCAATACACTCCGCGATATATTACATATATTTATTTTTCAATCTATTATCGCGAATTTTAAAGTAAAAAAAGTCCTTTTTACTTTTTACAAAGTAACAAAAAAAAATTGGCATGGGCAAATTTCAGCTGTTTTTTCCTTTCAATTTAATAATTTTTTGTATTTTTGCACCCAATTTTAATTCAAATATAAGACATGATCAAGAGATTTGGGACAGCCCTATTACTGGCATTTTTTCTTCTGTCATGTGCCACTGCCATGGCACAGATACCACCCAAGGCACCCACAACGCCCCGACCAAAGCCGCAACCCACCAAACCCTCTCCGCAAAACAAAGAGCCTTACACTTTGGTTATCCCTGCCACATTTGATGATGCACGAGCTTTCAGTGATGGATTAGCCGCCGTGCAAATCAATGAAAAATGGGGTTATATTGACAAGACTGGAAGACTTGTAATACCTGCCACGTTTGAAAGCGCAGGTAATTTTAAAAAAGGTGTTGCAGAGGTCCTAATCAGTGACAATTATTTTTATATTGACAAGACTGGAAAAACGATTTCTTTGGGCGGAAATTTCTTTGAAGGATTTGCCTGCGAAGAAATAAACGGCAAGTTCGGGTTTGTCGACAAGTCAGGAAGGCTTGTAATACCAGCCACATATGATAATGCATGGGATTTCTCAGGAGGGTTGGCTGCTGTAGAAATCAATGGCAAATGGGGTTATATAGATAAGACTGGAAGATTTGTAATACCTTCAATATATGATGATGTATTGCCATTCTCAGAGGGGTTGGCCGCAGTAGAAATCAATGGCAAATGGGGTTACATAGATAAGACCGGAAGACTTGTAATACCTGCTATATTTGATAATGCATACACTTTCTTGAAGGAAGGTTTGGCATACGTTACCTTTAACGATATGACTGGATTAATTGACAAAACCGGCAAAATTGTCATCAATGCTCTACTTGATTTCTATTATTACAATTATCTCTTATCTGAATGGGATTTATCTGATGTAGACCTCGTAAGCACTCGTCACGAAGCAATGTGGTTCAGAGACCTTAATAATTATCCTATTTTTTCTGAGGGAATAGCCGTTGTAAAAATAAATGACGAATATGGCTTTATCGACAAGACCGGTAAGCTTATTTCCGATGCCACTTTTGAAAAAGCACTCCTATTCCATGAAGGTCTTGCCGCTGTAGAAATCGACGGGAAATGGGGTTTTATTGACAAAACGGGGAAGATTGTTATTCCTGCAGGTTATGATATAGTGGGCGATTTTTATAATGGACTGGCTACTGTAATAATCAATGATAAATATAGTTTTATTGACAAAACTGGCAGACTAATTATTCCCGCAATATTTGATAATGCATATAATTTCTCCGAAGGATTGGCCTGTGTGTCAATAGATGACAGATATGGATATATTGATAAATCCGGCAGATTCATTATACCAGTTGTTTTTGATTATGCAATACCATTTTCCGAAGGATTAGCCGCCGTAGAAATCGATGGCAAATGGGGGTTTATCAAATATAACAAGTAGTGAGGAAAAGAGTTTGACGAGCATTCACTGAAAAACCACACATTATTTTTTTTTCATCATATCCGTTTTTTTTGTGTAATTTTGCATTTTCAAAAACCGACTGTTATAGATGGACAAATCAACATTGGCAAAGATATACGAGTGGGCTTCCTACATACTTATTTTGGGTGCCACAGTGTATTATTTCTTTATTGACAAGAATGCCAGCATCACATTGTGTATTATCATGTTGGCACTGTTTGCACGCAACTTTATGTACCGCACCCGCTACAAGCTTTTCGAGGCCGAGAACGAAGAGCTGAAAGTCGACCTCCGTCGCCTGACGAACCTCCTGGAGGTGGCCAAAAAGTCGGAAACGAAGAACGACAAAGAATAAAAAACACTACTTTCATCACCGAAATCAATTAAACATCAAAAATATTTATGGCAACAACAGCAGATATCAAAAACGGTCTTTGCATTAATTTCAACAACGACATTTACACTATCGTGGAATTCCTCCATGTGAAACCAGGCAAGGGTGCCGCTTTCGTACGCACCAAGATGCGTAACGTCAAGACCGGCCGAGTCCTTGAGAACACCTTCCCTTCGGGAGCCAAGATTGACATCGTCCGCGTGGAACGTCGTCCCTACACCTACCTCTACAAAGAGGCCGACCTCTACTACTTCATGCACACCGAGACTTTCGAGCAGATAGGCGTGGAAGAGGCCATCATCAACGCTCCCCAGTTCCTGAAAGAGGGTCAGTATGTTGAAATCACCGTCCATGCCGACACCGAGACACCGTTACTGTGCGAACTTCCTCCGTTTATCGAGACCGTGGTGACCTACACCGAGCCCGGTTTCGCAGGCAATACCGCCACCAACGCCATGAAGGACGCCACCGTGGAACCCGGCGTGCAGATCCGCGTGCCTCTCTTCATCAAAGAAGGCGAGCGTATCAAGGTCGACACCCGTACCGGCGAATATTCAGAAAGAATCAAGTAAGGGATCCTCCCTTAAGAATCAACAAGGGAATGAGGGACGGCTCCTTCATTCCCCTTTTTATGCAAACAGACAATAGCAATGAAGAGACATTTTCGTATTGCAGTCCTGGCCATCGCAGTGGCGCTCCTCGCCGGATGCCACGGCAAGAAAGGCGACAACACCCCTGCGGCACCGACGACGAAAGACTACAGCAACGTCGCCATCCCCGCCTTCAACGCCGATTCGGCATACACTTTCGTTGCCGACCAACTCGCGTTCGGATTCCGACACCCTGGCACCAAAGGGCACGAACAATGTGCCGAATATATAGCCCGCATGATGGGTCGCTGGTGCGACACCGTTATCGTGCAGCCATTCTCCACGACACTGTGGAACGGCCAACATGTCAATGGCAAGAATATCATCGCCTCTCTGGCTCCCGAGAGAGAGAATCGCATCCTGCTTGCCGCCCATTGGGATTCGCGCCAGTGGGCAGACCACGACCTCGACACTACGAAATGGCGCAGTCCGCTCCCTGGTGCCAACGACGGTGCCAGCGGCGTGGGATTGCTTATGGAGATGGCCCGTGTCATGTCGGTCATGCCGCCTGATGTAGGGATAGACTTCGTCTTTTTCGATGTTGAAGATCAGGGCATCCCCGAATGGGCGGGACGCTACGAAGACAACACTTGGTGCAAGGGCTCCCAATACTGGGCTTCGAACCCCCACAAGCTGTTCTACCAAGCCATGTACGGCATCCTCTTCGATATGGTGGGTACCGCAGCACCCCGCTTCACGAAAGAGGAGATATCCATGAACTTCGCCCAAGGCGTCATGAACAAGATGTGGGGCTGTGCCGCCTTCCTCGGCCACGGCAATATCTTCGTCAACGAACTTAGCAGCGGCATCCTCGACGACCACCTGTACATCAACCAGATTATCAAAATCCCCACCATAGACGTTGTACAGAACAGCGTCAACTGCAGCTTCTATCCTCACTGGCATACCGTCAACGACGACCTCGACGCTGTAGACCGCAACACCCTCGCCATCGTGGCCACGGTGACAATGAAAATGATATACGGCGACTATCCTGCCAAGAAGAAATAACCACTTCCATGAAACGGCTGATAATTCCTGCCATTCTGGCATTGCTGCTCCCCCTACTCTCCTGCGACAGGGAGAACCAGTGCCATATATCAATAGGTATCACCAATTTTAATATCGAGCCCGACGCCGCCTACTATCAGGGGCTGAACAACGTAGGGGGATATATGTATTTTGTAGGCGGCAACCGCGGCGTGGTAATCATACGGACCTCGTACAATGACTTCGTGGCTTACGAACGCACCTGCCCGCATGACAACAACAGTGCCGTGGAGGTGTCGGAGGAATACGGCAGTGCCATCCTGGAGTGTCCTGTCTGTCACTCCTGTTTTGTAGTGGAGTCCGACGGCATACCCATTGACGGCAGTGCCACATCCTGCCAGCTGTACCAATACTCTACGATGTACACTGGCGGGAAGCTATATGTTTATTAAAGGAGGGAGTAAAGGTTAAAGTTAATAAGAGGTATGAGGTTTGAGGTATGAAGTGTGAGGTATGAGGTTGGTAAAGTTTATAGGTTAAAGAAAAAAGTTTTCGTTATCGTTTTCGTCTTAAATAGTTAAATAAAGGTTTTAAGATTTATATTACTAAAATTCAATAATTTATAGTATTATTACATCTTATTTAACCATTATTTAACTCTATTTTTCAACACTTCTTTTGCCAAATCTTACATCAACTTTTCTTTTACCGAAGCCTAATGAACAAGTCCTGTGGACTTGTGAGCCAAGACCCGGGAATACCTCATTTTTCGGAATCCTCTGGGGTGTTAGAAGTATGGTCTTGTGACGGAGTTTTTGCAGTGAAGGATATCTTTCGGGATGCCTGCAAAGAGCAGTCGACCGCCGTCTTCGCCACCACCGGGGCCAAGTTCAATAAGATAATCCGCCTGTTTCATAACATCGAGACTATGTTCTATGAGAATCAACGTATTGCCTGCGTCAGTCATCTCGTTGAAGAGGGTCATGAGCCTGCGGATATCATCAAGATGCAACCCATCGGTGGGTTCGTCGATAACATACACCTCCCCTTTCTTATATAGATTGTCCGCAAGCTTGACACGCTGCAGTTCTCCGCCACTGAGGGTACTCATGGACTGGTCCAGATGCAGGTATCCCAGCCCCACTTTGGAGAGTGCCCTGAGCTGAGGCATAAAAGGTTGGTCGCTAAAGAATTCCGATGCTTCCTCGACGGTAAGACCCATCACGTCGGCAATATTCATACCTCGGTATCTATATTGTAGAGCTTCGTCGTTGTAGCGTCGTCCATGGCAAGCCTCGCAGACAGTCTCTATACTCTCCATGAAAGCCATGTCCGAGACAATGACTCCCTTTCCACCACAGGCAGGACAGCCTCCTTTGCTGTTGAACGAAAATAGCTGAGCCGACACCTTATTGGCTTTAGCGAACAGCCTCCGTATCGGGTCAGAAATATCAAGATATGTGGCAGGTGTAGAACGAAGATTTATTCCTATGTCTTTCTGTCCTATGAAGATAATCCGGCGGTCGACATTATCGATAAAATGCTTCATAAGGGAGCTCTTCCCCGAGCCTGCAACACCTGCTATCACCGTGAAAACACCGACAGGGATGTCGACGCTGATATCCTTGAGGTTGTGCAGTGTCGCATGTTCCACGTGAAACCACTCCGAAGGAGTCCTAACAGAGCTCTTTAATTCGGTGTGGTGATGCAGCATGCGGCCTGTAATCGTGTCGGATTTGAGCAATCCGTCATAATCACCTTCGAACATTATCCTACCTCCGTTGGAGCCTGCAGCAGGACCGAGGTCTACAACATGGTCGGCCATGGCAATAATCTCACGGTGGTGTTCCACGATAAGTACCGTGTTGCCATGGTCACGCAGGTGCAGCATCGACTGTTTCAGCCGGCTGATATCCTGAGGATGCAGTCCCACGCTCGGTTCGTCAAGCACATATGCCATATCAGTAAGGGCTGAATTGATGTATTTGGCTATCTTGATACGCTGTGCCTCGCCGCCGCTCAGGGTCCCTGTGCCACGGCTCAGGGAGAGATACCCAAGGCCAATATCGCAGAGAGCCTGGAGGCGTTTCAGCAGTTCGGACTGTATGTCCTTGGCCAACGGGTCGTTGAGAGACTTGACGAAAGAGAGCGCGTCGCTGATAGGCATGGCGACAACATCGGCGAGATTGAGGCCGTCGATACGGCAGCTGCGC
The DNA here is from genome assembly GCA_017613375.1 of Bacteroidales bacterium. GTDB lineage: Bacteria > Bacteroidota > Bacteroidia > Bacteroidales > P3 > Colimorpha. Next base: position 14,203 of record JAGADZ010000008.1, read on the forward strand.
ACCCTTTCATTCAGACGGGTACCATGGCATTCGGGGCATTCAGCGGAGCATACCATGGTGTCGAGCACTTTCTGTTGGCGGCGACCCTCCTTGGTGGTGATAATACTGCGGTACATACGCGGATAGAGGCCTTCAAATTTAGCGCTCTTAGGCCAGTTGGAGGGAGGGTTTTTAAGCCTTATCTGAGGGGAATAGAGAAAGAGGTCAAGCTCCTCTTTGGAATAGTCCTTGATTTTCTTATTCAAATCGAAGAGGCCGCTGTAAGCATATCGTTTCCAACGCCATGCACCTGTGGTGAAAGTGGGGAAATGTATCACATCCTCGTCGTTGAGGCATTTGTTGAAATCCACCAGCTTATGGATGTCGAGGTCGGTGACTGTGCCCAATCCGTTACACCGAGGGCAGCTGCCCGACGGGTGGTTGAACGAGAATGAGTCGCTGTAACCCACAAAGGGCTTGCCGACACGCGAGAAGAGGAGCCTGAGCAGGGCGAAGATATCGGTATAGGTGGCCACCGTAGAGCGAGCATTGTTGGCAGGTTTCTTCTGGTCGATGAGGATTGTCACCGGCAGGTTCTCTATCCGTTCCACATGCGGACGACCATATTTTGGAAGATACTGCTGCACGAAAGAGGGAAAAGTCTCATTCAGTTCGCGTCGGCTCTCCGCGGCAATAGTGTCGAGGCACAGCGACGACTTACCAGAACCAGAGATACCGGTAAAAACAGTTATCTTTCCTTTTGGCACACGCAACGAGATGTTTTTCAGATTATTCTCCGTTGCATTAAAGATATTGATATAACCAGACATAGGGTGCAAAAGTACAAAAAATATCGCAATCCCTCCACGGTACAGAAAAAAACAGTAACTTTGCATCTTGAAACACTTTACGCAGGAGAGAGTCCTGCGTATAAAATGAAAAAAAATGAAACGTCTACTGTTTTCGACAATACTGTCGCTGCTGCTCGTGTATCCTGTCGCCGTCCAATCCCAGGGCATCGACTACGATATCCTGTGTGGACTCCAGCAGCATCGCACCCCTGCCGCCAATGTTGCCATGCAATGGACATCGAATACTCTGGCAGCAGTGCCGGCGATACCCGCAGGACTGCTTCTTACGGGGCTCTGCACCGATGACGAGCAGCTACGCAATGCCGGCATAGCCACGGGGATATCGGTCATCACCGCCACCATTGTCACCGAAGGGCTGAAATTCAGCATCCGTCGTCCACGGCCATACTTAGGATATCCCGACGACCTCGTCCCCGTCAAGACGACATATGGTTTCTCGTTCCCTTCGGGACATACATCGCTGACCTTTGCCGTGGCAACATCGCTTAGTCTCTGCTATCCGAAATGGTATGTGGTGGCGCCGTCCATGCTGTGGGCAACGAGTGTGGCGTTCTCACGTCTCTATCTCGGCGTACATTACCCCTCCGATGTGCTGACAGGGATGCTTGTCGGAGCGGCGTCGGCCTTTGCAGGGTACTATATTTCACGTTGTTTCCAGAAAGAAGCCAATTTACCAAAGACAAAAGTGATGACAGCGCCGATAGTGATAGTGTTTTAACTTCAACTTTTATTTTCTCAAGCCTAAAAAACCTCATACGTCATACCTCATACCTCACACATCATACCTCATACATCACACATCATACCTCTTAACTTTAACCTTTACCAAAAAAAGCTTATATTTGCATATTTAATACTATATAAAAAACACACTATAAAATCACATATGGAATTTAAACTGAACACGATAGAGGAAGCCATCGAGGATTTCAAAGAGGGGAAATTTGTGATTGTTGTTGACGATGAGGACCGTGAAAACGAGGGTGACTTCATTATCGCTGCCGAAAAAATAACACCCGAAAAGGTAAATTTCATGCTCAAAAACGGAAGAGGTGTTTTATGTGCTCCTGTGACCGAAGATCGCTGTCATGAGCTTAATCTCGACATGCAGGTCCACGACAACACGTCGTTGCTGGGCACCCCGTTCACCGTCACCGTAGACCTGCTTGGACATGGATGCACCACAGGAGTCAGCATGTACGACCGTGCCATGACCATCAAGGCCTTGGCCGACGACAGCACAAAAGCTGACGACCTCGGTCGCCCCGGACATATCAACCCGTTGCGTGCCCGCAACGGCGGTGTGCTTGTCCGTGCCGGCCATACTGAAGCCGCTGTCGACCTGGCGCGCCTTGCAGGCCTGAAACCCTGCGGAGCTCTGATAGAAATCATCAATGACGACGGCACTATGGCACGTATGCCACAGCTACAAGAAGTCGCCAGCAGATTCGACCTCAAGATTGTCACCATCAAAGACCTCATCTCCTACCGTATAGCCCATGAGACCATGATACGCAAGGAAGAGGAGGTGTTCCTGCCCACGGAATGGGGTAATTTCCAGCTGATAGCCTACACCCAGCTGGACAATGGCGCCACACATCTCGCGTTGAAAAAAGGAGACTGGAAAGAGGACGAGCCTCTTATGGTGCGTGTCCATTCCAGCTGTGCCACCGGCGACATCTTCGGTTCGTGCAAATGCGACTGCGGTCATCAGTTGCACCGTGCCATGGAGATGGTAGAGCAGGAAGGCAAGGGATTGATACTGTACATGAGTCAGGAAGGCCGAGGCATAGGCCTTGTAAACAAGCTAAAAGCCTATCACCTTCAAGAACAAGGTTATGACACCGTCGATGCCAATCTGAAATTAGGCTTCAAGGCCGACGAGCGTGACTACGGCATCGGGGCACAGATATTGCGTGACCTCGGAGTCAAGAAAATGCGTCTTATCACCAACAACCCTGTCAAGCGCAGCGGTCTGGAAGGGTATGGCCTTGAGATTGTCGAGACCCTGCCAATTGTTATAGAACCCAACCAGTATAACGAAAAGTATCTAAAGACCAAGCAGGAGCGTATGGGTCATATATTAAATTTTAAATAACATAATTACTGCAAGTTACAAATCAAATAGGAAATTATTTTTCACGTAAACAAAAAAAATTGTAACTTTGCAACCGCTATAATATAAAATATATAATAAAAATGTTCGACTTCGAGACCACTCTCAGCGGTATAGACTACAAAGTCCGTCGTCTGATAGACGAGAACCAGAGGCTGAAAGCGACAGTCACGGAGTTGACGGAAAAAAATGAGGAATTAACAGAAAAAAACAAACATCAACAAGAAACAGAAATTAATCTCAAAGAACAAATCAAGATATTGAAATTACGGAATACGCTTGTACAGAAGGGCGATTCAGCAGAAATAAAGCTCAAGATCAATCAGATGATCCGGAATATAGATAAAAGTCTGTCATTATTGACGAAAGTAGAATAGAACAGCGATGGAAAGTGTGCCTGTCACAGTAAAAATATTGGAGCGCAGTTACAAACTCAGGATAGTGCCAAGTGAAGAGCGATGGCTTCGTGAGGCTGCGGCACTGATAGACAGTCAGGCACGACTGTTCAGCAAGCACTATGAACACCGCGACCATCAGGACCTTTTGGCCATGGTGGCACTTTCGCAGGTGACTGAACTGGTAAAGACACAAGACAGTCTAAAATACAAAGACACTGAACTGATAGAGAAACTGACAGAGATAGATTCTGTCCTGGAACAAAACCTGCACCCAACCCAAAACAGTTTGTAAACTCAACACCATTTACAAACCGAGTTTGCTCATGGGTGGGTAGGTTGGTTCCTCCGAGAGCCTTGAGTTCCTGAGGAACGGAGAAGCTGAGACACCCGGCGCTCAAATCCTTCTATAGCAGAGTTTACCATAACTCTTGGAGGGTGACGGTGCAGGTTTCATTAAAGCTGGTATCCTCTGCGAAGCGAATTCCTTACAAATCAAATTAAAGGAATGGAAATATTATTTATTGTCATCGGAGTTGTTGTAGGTGCCGGAGCCGGCATCGCTGCCACCACGACGATTCTCAGAAACAAGTTGCTGAGCAAGAGCCAGCAAGTACTCAAGGATGCCGAAGAGAAAGGTGAAGTAATCAAGAAAGAGAAAGTGCTGCAAGCCAAGGAGAAATATCTCCAGATGAAGAGTGAATACGACAAGCAGGTCACCGAACGCAACAGCAAACTCCAAGGTATAGAGCAAAAGCTTAAACAACGCGAGCAGACTCTGGCGCAGAAAGTTGAAGACCTGCAGAAGAAGAGCACCGAACTCAAGATTGCCAGTGACAATCTGAACAACCAGATAGAGGTCCTTAACAAACGTCAGGCCGAAGCAGAGAAAATCTACAAGCAGAGTGTCGAGAAACTTGAGCATATCGCAGGCATGAGTGCCGACGAAGCCAAGCAGCAACTCGTGGAGATGATGACCGACGAAGCCAAAGCCGACGCGTCGAACGCTATCATGGACATTGTAGAAGAGGCCAAGATGACCGCCAACGAGCAGGCCAAGAAGATTGTCATCCAGTCGATACAGCGCACCGCCACAGAGCATGCCATAGAGAACACCGTCAGTGTGTTCAATCTTGAGAACGAAGAGGTCAAAGGTCGCATCATCGGACGTGAAGGCCGCAACATACGCACCCTTGAATCGCTGACAGGAGTAGAGATCATCATTGACGACTCTCCCGACGCCATCATCATTTCCGGCTTCGACCCGATACGCCGCGAGATTGCCCGTCTGTCACTTCACAAGCTCGTCACCGACGGCCGCATCCATCCGGCACGTATCGAAGAAGTTGTCGCCAAGACCCGCAAACAGATAGAGCAGGAGATTGTCGAAGTAGGCAAACGTACCTGCATAGACATGGGCATCCTCAATATGAACCATGAGCTGATGCGTATGGTAGGACGTATGAAATACCGTTCATCATATGGTCAGAACCTGCTGCAGCACAGCCGCGAGGTCGCCAACCTCGCCGCTACCATGGCATCGGAACTTGGCTTGAATCCCAAGCTTGCCAAGCGTGCCGGACTGCTCCACGATATCGGCAAGGTGCCCGACAGCGAGCCAGACCTGCCGCATGCCATCCTCGGTATGAAACTCGCTGAGAAATACAAAGAGCATCCCGATGTATGCAATGCCATCGGAGCCCACCATGACGAGACCGAGATGACCAGCCTCATCGCACCCATCATCCAGGTGTGCGACGCCATCAGCGGAGCACGCCCAGGAGCACGCCGCGAGGTTGTGGAAGCTTACATCAACCGCCTCAACAAACTGGAAGAGATGGCCATGACCTATCCCGGTGTTGTGAAGACCTATGCCATCCAGGCCGGTCGTGAGCTGCGTGTCATCGTCGGTGCCGACAAGATTAACGACATCGAAGCCAACAAGCTGAGCTATGACCTGTCGCGTCAGATCCAGAGCGAGATGACCTATCCCGGACAAATCAAGGTAACCGTCATTCGCGAAACCCGTGCAGTGAACTACGCCAAGTAAAGAACACGTATAACACTAACAAAAAATGATTAATATTGTCCATTGGAATGTCGACCCTGTAATCTTCCACCTCGGTTCATTCGGGGTGCGTTGGTATTCGCTGGGATTCCTTTTCGCTTTCTTGTGTGGGTATTTCATTATTGCCGGAATGTTCAAACGAGAGAAAGTAGATAGCAAATACCTTGAATCCCTGCTGATATACATGTTCGTCGCCGTCCTTGCAGGAGCCCGACTGGGGCACTGCCTGTTCTACGAACCTGGATATTACCTAAAAGGCAACCACTGGATAGAAATCATACTACCTTTCGGACGCGATGCTGCCGGGTGGCATTTCACAGGCTATGAAGGTCTTGCAAGCCATGGGGCCGCCATAGGAATCATTATAGCCCTCTGGCTGTACTACCGCAAACACCGACTCAATCCCATCTGGTTTGTCGACCGTCTTGTGGTGGTCATAGCCCTCGGAGGGGCCTTCATCCGGTTGGGCAACCTGTTCAACAGCGAAATCTATGGTATCCAGACCGACCTTCCGTGGGGATTCGTTTTCGAACGCAACCATGAGACCGTAGCCAAACACCCGACGCAGCTGTATGAGTCGCTAAGTTATTTCATCATCTTCCTCGTCAGCTTTCTGGTCTATCGCAAGAAAGACGGCAAGCTTCGTACCGGAGCCATGTTCGGATGGTGGCTGATAGCGTTGTTCGGGGCCCGTTTCATCATAGAGTTTGTGAAAGAGGAGCAAGTCTCCTTCGAGAAAGGCATGTCGCTTGACATGGGACAGTGGCTAAGTGTACCCTTTATCATCCTTGGCGTAATGATGTGTATATTGGCATACAAAGGTATGTTCAACGGCAATCCCGTTCTCAAGAAAGAGGAGAAGATTGTAATTAAGAGTAAAGATGTATGAGGTGTGAAGTGTGATGTATGAGGTGTGATGTTTTTAAGGTTGAGAAGTTAAAGTTGAAAAATAGTTTTCGTTATCGTTTTCGTCAATAATAGTTAAAGTTAAATAACACCATGAAACAACTGATATTAGTTCGCCATGGCGAAAGTGAGTGGAATAAACTGAATCTTTTTACCGGATGGACCGATGTCGACCTCACCGAATTCGGCCGCAAGGAAGCCTATGATGCCGGCAAGTTGCTCAAGGCCGAGGGGTACCGTCCAGAGATATGCTACACCTCCTATCTGAAACGTGCCGTCAGGACTCTGAACCAAGTGCTTGAGGCTATGGATATGGACTATCTGCCCGTTGAGAAAAGTTGGCGTTTGAACGAGAAGAGCTACGGAGCCATCCAAGGCCTGAACAAAGCCGACACCGCCAAGAAATACGGCGACGAGCAGGTTCTGCTGTGGCGTCGCAGTTTCGATGTGCAGCCTCCTGCATTGGACATGCGCGACGAACGCAGTCCCCGAATGGATCCCCGTTATGCAGAGCTCAGCGACGCTGAAATCCCGTTGACAGAGTCGTTGAAAGACACGATAGCGCGACTGATGCCGTACTACAAAGAGGTCATTTTAAAAGCCCTTGACCGCTACGACTGTGTTCTTGTTGTAGCCCATGGCAACAGTCTGCGTGGCATTGTAAAAGAGCTGAAAGGTATGAGCAACGAGGAAATAATCAAGTTCAACATACCCACTGCGGTGCCCTATATTTTTGAATTTGACGAGGCTCTGAAGCTGCAGAAAGACTTCTTCTTAGGCGATGCCGAGGAAATTCGTCGCAAAATGGAAGGTGTTGCCAATCAAGCGAAAAGCAAATAATTACCCTATAAAAAAGGTCTATTTGTAAAAAAAATTTTGTCAGGTTGTAAAAAGTTAGTACTTTTGCAGCCGATTTCAATGAGGAAGAAATGGGATTTCGAGGTACGAAATTCGCAATTCAACATTGACCACGGAGAGGTGGGTGAGTGGCTGAAACCAACAGTTTGCTAAACTGTCGTACTCGATTAGGGTACCGGGGGTTCGAATCCCCCCTTCTCCGCGAAAGAAGTGAGACACGGGATATAGCGTAGTCCGGTTATCGCGCCTGCTTTGGGAGCAGGAGGTCGCAAGTTCGAATCTTGCTATCCCGACAAGCAGGGGCTTACGAAAGTAAGCTTTTTTTATTTTACAAAGTCGTAAGACGAAGATGGCCCCGTAGCTCAGCTGGATAGAGCAACTGCCTTCTAAGCAGTAGGTCCTGCGTTCGAATCGCAGCAGGGTCACGGAAAAGCAGGAAGCCTCACACTGTCGAGTGTGAGGCTTCCTGTTTGTTATTCTTGGTTTTCCTCAAGTTTCTTTGTCTGTTTCTTACCACGCCATTCGAAGTCGCGGCCGAGGTATTTCTCCCTTACCTCCGGGTCGTTGGCCATCTCCTCTGGTCTGCCCTCATGAAGTACAGTGCCTTCGTAAAGCAGATAGGCACGGTCGGTGATGCGGAGAGTCTCGTTGACATTGTGGTCTGTGATTAGTATGCCTATATTCTTGTCTTTCAGATGAGCCACGATATCCTGTATGTCCTGAACAGCTATCGGGTCGACTCCTGCGAACGGTTCGTCGAGGAGCAGGAATTTCGGGTCATTCGCCAGGGCACGAGCTATCTCTGTACGGCGCCGTTCGCCGCCACTGAGTTGGATACCTTTGCTTTCACGAATTTTCTGCAGTCCGAATTCGTTGAGGAGCGATTCCAGTTTTTCCTGACGTTGTTTTTTGTCAAGATCCTTGCGGAATTCGAGTATAGACATGATGTTGTCGGCCACGGACATCTGACGGAACACCGAAGCCTCCTGAGCCAGATATCCGACGCCCATCTGGGCACGTCGGTACATAGGCATATCGGTAATCTCCATATCGTCAAAGAAGACCTTGCCACCGTTAGGACGGATAATGCCTACAATCATGTAGAACGTAGTAGTCTTGCCGGCACCATTAGGGCCGAGGAGACCTACAATTTCGCCTTGTTTTACGCTGACACTCACTTCTTTGACGACGGTGCGCGACTTATATTTTTTAACAACTTTTTCTGTCCTAAGTTCCATTTTTATTATAAAGGTTTAAGATGTGTGATGTATGAGGTGTGATGTATGAGGTTGGTAAAGGTTAAAGGTTATAGTTTAAAGGTTAAAGAAAAAGGGGTTCGTTTTCGTTATCGTTTTCGTCTTAAAAAGTTAACGTTACGTTAAGGTTGAAAAAAGTTTTCGTTGTAATTAGATAATACCTTCGCGGAGGATGTCGTGCAGATGGAGCACTCCGAGGTAGAGGCCGTTTTCGTCGACCACTATGAGTTGTGTGATTGAGTTCTGCCGCATAAGATTCAATGCATTTACAGCATATTCGTTGTAAAGTATTGTCTTAGGATTTGGCGACATGATATCGGCGGCGGTGAGATTCGAGAGGGATCTGTGCTGTTTCATCATACGTCTCAAGTCACCGTCACAGACAATTCCTCTGATACGGTCATGGCAATCCTCGTCCACCACCACAGTACAACCAAGTCGTTTGGAAGTCATTTCGAGGATAGTGTCCTCCAAGGAAGTCGACGGCACCACGGCAGGTCTCTCATTCTGGCGGAATAAGTCGTCGACATGCATATATAACTGTTTGCCCAGAGCGCCACCAGGATGGAATCGTGCGAAATCGCGTGCCGAGAAATTGCGGCATTCTATGAGAGCCACCGCGAGGGCGTCGCCCATCACCAGCTGAGCCGTTGTTGAAGAGGTCGGAGCCAAATTGTTCGGACAAGCCTCGTGAGCCACCGTGGTGTCGAGCACAATGTCAGCCTGCGACGCCAAGAGCGAGTCAGTGTTGCCTACCATGGCAATCAGCGTATTCCCGAAATTCTTTATCAGAGGCACCAGGACCTTGATTTCCGGGGTATTGCCACTTTTCGAGACACACATAACCACGTCGTCTTTCTGTACCATACCGAGGTCACCGTGGATAGCGTCGGCGGCATGCATGAAGAGAGCCGGCGTACCTGTGGAGTTAAAGGTGGATACAATTTTGGATGCAATATTTGCACTTTTTCCGATACCCGTAATGACAACCCTTCCATGGGCTGAAAAAATTGTTTCCACAGCCCTGACAAAGTCGTCATTGATATTGTCGGCTATTTGCTCCAGTGCTTTTTTTTCGTCACTAATAACCTGATAAGCAATATTTTTTATTTCCTCTGCTGTTCTCAAATCAAAAAAATTTTGCTATTTCGAAAAATAAATGTAACTTTGTAAACAGATAACAGAATATATAACGCCACTACAAGATGAAAATTATGGGGGATGAGAATTTTATTTTTTCGTAGGCCTCCATTAAGGACTATTCCTGCCAAGCAAGTATGGAAACCAGTTTAAATCTACGACAGAAACTGAAAGAAATCTTCGGTTTCGACAACTTCAAAGGCGACCAGGAGAAAATCATAGAAAGTCTTCTGGCCGGGAATGACACCTTTGTGATAATGCCCACTGGCGGCGGCAAGTCGTTATGCTACCAGCTGCCGGCGATGTTACTGGAGGGCACCGCTATTGTTGTCTCCCCCCTTATAGCGTTGATGAAGAACCAAGTAGATGCAGTGCGTTATACATCGGGACACAATGCCGTAGCCCATTTCCTGAACTCGTCACTCAACAAACAGCAGGTGCTCGAGGTCAAAGAAGACCTTATGCTTGGCGGCACCAAACTTCTTTATGTTGCTCCTGAGACCTTGTCGAAAGACGAGACCGTGGAATTTCTGAAGCAACTTAAAATCACCTTTTTCGCCATTGACGAGGCCCACTGTATATCAGAATGGGGGCATGATTTCCGACCCGAATACAGGAGGCTACGCAGTGCCATAAACCAGATAAACGACAAAGTGCCGATATTGACGCTCACCGCATCAGCCACTCCCAAGGTACAGCAGGACATCATCAAGAACCTGCACATGGAGAATGCTCAGGTGTTCGTCTCCAGTTTCAACCGTCCTAACCTATACTACGAGGTACGTCCGAAACCCGCCGAGCAGTTGGCGTTGCACAAGGAGATAGTGAAGTTCGTAAAGGAGAACAGCGGCAAGAGCGGCATTATCTACTGTCTGACCCGCAAGCGTGTCGAGGACCTTGCCGAGCTGCTGGTGATAAACGGCATCAAGGCCCTACCCTATCATGCAGGGCTCGACGCCAAACTACGTACCGAGAACCAGGACAAATTCTTGATGGAAGAGGTCGACGTGATTGTCGCCACCATAGCCTTCGGCATGGGTATCGACAAGCCCGACGTGCGGTTCGTCATCCATTACGACATCCCGAAAAGCCTTGAGGGCTACTATCAGGAGACCGGCCGTGCCGGCCGTGACGGAGGAGAAGGCAAATGTATAGCCTTCTATTCCGAGCACGATGTTGAACGGCTGTATAAATTCTTCACCGACAAGAACATCACAGAGCAGGAGATGGCGAGTCAGTTGGTGCAGGAAATGGTGTCGTATGCCGAGAGTTCGGTATGCCGTCGCCGCAATATACTGAATTATTTCGGAGAAGACTACGAAGAGCCCAACTGCGGCAACTGCGACAACTGTCTGCATCCCAAACCGAAAGTGGAGACGAAGGATGAGATGGTGTATGCCCTTGAGACGATCCTTGCCATGAAGCAGGCCTTCAAATCCAAGGAGATAGTTGATGTGATGATGGGACGTGTCAACGCCCACACGCGTATCTACAAACACAACCTGTTGGAGCAATTCGGCAAAGGAACCGACCACGACGACCTATACTGGAAAGCTGTGTTGCGTCATGCCGTCTTCGAGAAGTTGCTGACCAAGGAGATAGAGATGTTCGGTGTGCTGAAGATCACACCTGCCGGCTTCAAATACATGAAGAATCCCTACACCCTCTATGTACCCTGCGACCACGACTATACAGGGACCTCCTCCGAGGATGACGACGAAATTGCCGCTGGCGGCGGCGGATCGGCGGCAGGCGATGAAGCACTGTATGTGCAACTGAAGAGCCTGTTGCGTTCCATAGCTCAAAAAGAGGGTCTGGCACCATATGTGATTTTCGAGGACCGTTCGCTGAAAGACATGACGATACAGTATCCCTGCACCATCGAAGAGCTGAGTCGTTGCACAGGAGTAGGCATTGCCAAGGCCCAGCGTAACGGAGCCCCCTTCGTAGAGCTGATAAAGAATTATGTTGAGGAGAACGAGATAGAGCGTCCACAGGATATTGTGGTCCGTTCGGCAGTGAACAAATCGGGACTGAAAGTATACATCATCAAAGCCATAGACCGTCAGATGCCGCTGGAGGACATAGCCCAGGGCAAAGGTATCAAGCTAAAAGATGTCATCACAGAGATCGAGCATATCATCTCGTCGGGGACGAAACTGAACATAGACTACTACATTGACGCCAATATAGAGCAAGAGCACCAAGATGTGCTGATGGACTACTGGCATGAGGCCGAGAGCGACTCGCTGCAGGATGCCTACGACGAATTTGAGGACGACCCCGACTATACGGAGGAAGAAATACGCCTGATGCGTATCAAGTTTTTGACGACAGAAGGGTTTTGAGATGTATGAGGTGTGAGGTATGAAGTGTGAGGTATGATGTATGAGGTATGATGTTGGTAAAGTTTAAAGGTTAAAGTTAAGAGGTGTGAGGTGTGATGTATGAGGTATGAGGTTTTTTAGACTTGAGAAAAAAAATTAAGGTTAAGGTTAACGTTTGCTCCACTTCGGTCGCAGGCCATGACCATAGGTCAGGCAGAAAGTTAAGGTTGTAATATAACGCTGTTAATCAGTTTTTTACCCCCCCCCAAAAACAACAAAAAAAACGAAATAAAAAGTGGTGTTTTAGGTTATTATTCAGGAAAAAATAGTAATTTTGCACTTTCAAAACAACATACAATATAATTAATTATCATTTATTATGCGCGTACTTATTGCTAAAGACTACGATGAGATGTCAGTAGCGGCTGCAAATTATGTAGCAAAAAAAATTGTTGATTTCAAGCCCACCGCCGACCATCCATTCGTGCTGGGCTGTCCCACCGGCAGTTCACCGTTAGGGTTGTATCAGCATCTTATCAAGCTGAACCAGAAAGGACTGATAAGCTTCAAGAATGTGGTGACTTTCAACATGGACGAATATGTAGGACTGCCTGTAGAGCATCCTGAAAGCTACCACAGCTTCATGTGGACCAATTTCTTCAACCACATCGACATCCGCAAGGAGAATGTTCACATCCTTGACGGCAACGCTCCCGACCTTATGGCCGAGTGCGAGCATTACGAAGAGATGATTGTCGCTGCAGGCGGCATAGACCTCTTCATGGGCGGTGTGGGTCCTGACGGCCATATCGCCTTCAACGAGCCCGGCAGCAGCCTTGCCAGCCGCACCCGTATCAAGACATTGACCACCGACACCATACAGGCCAACTGCCGTTTCTTCGACAACGACGTCACCAAGGTCCCCAAGCAGGCCCTGACGGTAGGCGTAGGCACCGTGATGGATGCACGCGAAGTGCTGATACTCTGCAACGGTCCCAAGAAAGCGCGTGCCCTGCACCACATGATTGAGAACGGAGTGAACCATATGTGGACCTCAAGCATGCTGCAGATGCATCCCCACGGCACCGTGTTCTGCGACGAAGAGGCCACCGTGGAGCTGAAGATGAGCACCTACGAATATTTCAAAGACAAGCAGAATCTGGAGAAGACCTTTGAACGCTTCATTGGATACTTCGAGGCATAAACGACAACTCACGAAGAGGGTGCCTGACGGCACCCTCTTTCGATTAAAAACCCATACACCATGGAGAAAAGATATAGAGAATTAACAGCCGCCGAGGTGGCGTCATTGAAGGACCTCGGAAACCGTGCCGAGGACTGGACCAAAGTTCATGTCAGCGACACGTTCAATACAGAATGTATATACAACTGCTCCTTTGGCGGCGAGGTGTACCTCGGAGTCATGGAACAGGGGAAACGCCTCAACGGAAGTCTGCCCCTTGCCGAAGGTCTTTCCAACAGCATGATATACGACAGTACCATTGGAGACCACTGCGCCATCCACAACGTGCGCCTGCTCTCAGGCTACACCATCGGTGACAACAGCGTGCTGTTCAATATCGACGAGATGACCGCCGACAATTCGGACGATGCCGACTACGCATGGATAGAACCTATGAACGAGAACGGAGGCCGCCGCATACTGCCTTTCAACGGCATGACGATAGGCGACGCCTATATGTGGGCCCGTTTCCGCGGCCAGACACTCATGATGGAACGCCTTGAAGAGATTACCCGCAAAGAGCTTGCAGGAGTCCAGGGCCGCTATGGCACCGTAGGCGACAGCTGCGTGATAAAGAACACCAAATGTCTGCACAACGTAGCGGTGAACTCGACTGCCGACGATCCGTCACGCATAGAGGAATGCATCATGCTCAGCGACGGCGTGGTAGGCTTTGGATGCAAGCTGGAATACGGTATCATAGCACAGCGTTTCCTGCTGGGCGAACATGTCCATCTTGAATATGGACTGCGTCTGAACGACAGCGTGGTGGGCGACAACTCCACATTGGCACGCTGCGAAGTGGGCTGCAGCATCATCTTCCCTGCCCACGAGCAGCACCACAACAATTCATTCCTTATCGCCGCCCTTGTCATGGGGCAGAGCAACATCGCCGCCGGTGGCACACTGGGGAGCAACCACAACAGCCGCACCGCTGACAACGAGATAAGCTGCGGACGCGGTTTCTGGCCCGGACTGTGCGTGAGCCTGAAACATTCGAGCCGTTTCGCCTCGAACTGCCTGCTCGCCAAGGGGGACTACCCTGCCGAGCTGAACATCACACTGCCTTTCGCCCTTGTGAACAACAATATGTCGAAAGACCGCCTCGAGGTGATGCCTGCCTACTGGTGGATGTACAATATGTACGCCATGGACCGCAACAGCAAGAAATTCGCCGCCCGCGACAAACGCCACTATAAGGCTCAGCATATAGAATTCGACAACCTGGCTCCCGACACCGCCGAGGAAATCATCATAGGACGCGACCTACTGAAGATGTGGACAGATGAAGCCTACCGCGAGGGCAAGACAGAGATTGAAGCCCACGGCATGGAGAAAGGGAAACGCAAGACCGTGATTCTGAAGGCTGGCGACGGCTACAAGGCATACTACGACATGCTGGTATACTATGCCATGAACGTGCTGTGCGCCGAGGGTGACAGCCTGCCCGACAGTTCTATGGGAGAAGGCGAGAGAGTGACACGATGGGTGAATATCGGAGGACAGCTGATATCCGAAAAAGACATGAAGAGCCTTATCGCAGACATAGAAAACGGCACTTTGACGAGCTGGGACGCCATCCATGGACGTTTCGACGCCCTCTGGAAGGCTTATCCCGAAGCCAAACGGCGTCATGCCTACCAGGTGCTGTGCCACCTGTCGCAGAAGAAAAGCCTCGACGCCACGGAATGGGAGGGCTACAAGTCGCAATACCAGCGTATCAAACAGTATGTGGCAGACCAGAAAGTGCTCTCACGCAAGAAAGACGAGACCAACGAGTTCCGCCGCATGACCTACTGGAACGACGCGGAGATGCAGGCCGTCCTTGGCTGACATCATATCCACTAAGAAACAAGGCATCCGCTGAAGAGCAGATGCCTTGTTTTGTTTTTGGCGAGAGCCTGTATTATTTCTCGAAATAGCGTTTGAGAAGACCTTCGAGAGCCTTGCCATGACGAGCTTCGTCGCGAGCCATCTCATGGACGGTGTCGTGAATGGCGTCAAGGTTGAGGGCTTTTGCACGTTTGGCGAGGTCTGTCTTGCCGGCAGTAGCGCCATATTCGGCGTCGACACGCATCTTGAGGTTTTTGGCGGTGCTGTCGGTGAGGACTTCACCAAGGAGTTCGGCGAACTTGGCTGCATGTTCGGCCTCTTCGAAAGCTGCCTTTTCCCAGTAGAGACCTACTTCGGGATAGCCTTCACGGTGAGCCACGCGGGCCATAGCGAGGTACATACCGACCTCTTTGCATTCACCTTCGAAATTCATGCGGAGGTCAGCCTTGATATCTTCAGGAGCATCCTTGGCGACGCCGACGATATGCTCGGCAGCCCAAGTCTTGATATCTTCTTTTACTTCCTGCATAGGTTTGCCACAGATAGGGCATTTCTCGGGCATCTCGTCGCCTTCATAGACGTAGCCGCACACGGGGCAGATGAATTTTTTGCTCATAATATTCTATAGTTTTGTGGATTAATATTGTCGTTAATTTCAGATGCAAAAATACGAATTATTTATGATATGGCAAAAAATATTATTGATGGGGGGGTCCCTGTAAAAAAAAAAGTTGAAGCAAATCGCTCGTGCGAAATAGAATGAAACAAAACAAGTTTTTTTTTGAGAAATAAAGCCTCTTTAAAAAAAACTTTGTATCTTTACACTTTAATTAGTTTACCATAATATGGATTTAAGTGCATATTTTCAACCTGTTAGTCTAAACAAGATTGACTATCGCGAGGATGAATTCTATACAAACCTCGGTGCAGCAGCCTCTATATATCAGAATGATGGAAATTTCCCTGATTTGGATAATGTGGTGCTCGCCATTGTTGGAATATGCGACGGTAGCGGCTCTAAAGCCAATGCAGGTTGTGCCGATGCCCCCGACGAGATAAGACGTTATCTCTATCGTCTTGCCCTGCCTGTCGACGATTGCAGGTTTGTTGATTTAGGCAACCTGCTCCCAGGAAACACTCCCGAAGATACACAGTTCGCTGTCAGCGAAGTGCTATACAAGCTGTTGGAGAAAAATATCACTGTCATCATTCTGGGCGGCAGCCAACATCTGACATTCTGCAACTACAAAGCCTATGAGGTCTTGGGCAGAGTGGTTAATATCGCTTCCGTAGACTCTATGTTCGACCTCGGCAACGACGCCACACCGCTAAATTCTCGCAACTGGATAAGCCATATCGTTGCCCAGCAGCCCAACTACCTCTTCAATATGTCCAATATCGGTTACCAGACCTATTTTAACGGCTCCCAGTTGGTCAAATTGATGGATGAA
Source organism: Bacteroidales bacterium (assembly GCA_017613375.1). GTDB lineage: Bacteria > Bacteroidota > Bacteroidia > Bacteroidales > P3 > Colimorpha. Next base: position 30,647 of record JAGADZ010000008.1, read on the forward strand.
CTGAATTTTGATGCATACCGCCTTGGTGCCATACAGGCCGATATGGTAAGGGCAGAGACGTTGGTCCGCTCGGCAGATATAGTGTCTGTCGACATCAACTCTGTACGCTTGTCTGATGCTCCTGGTCAGGCCGAGGGGTCTCCCCATGGTTTCTATGGTGAGGAGCTCTGCCGTCTGGCACGCTTCGCAGGTGTGAGCGACAAACTCAGTTCCATAGGATTCTACGAATACAACCCACTGTTCGACCGTCGTGGACAGACGGCACATCTTATCGCACATGCCATATGGTATTTCATGGAAGGGTTCTACAACCGTGAGGCCGATTTCCCATATCGTGACAAGCAGAACTACAAGCACTTCATGGTGGGTCTGAATGATGGCGACATGGAGATATCTTTCTATAAGAGCAAAAAGAGCGACAGGTGGTGGGTCGAAGTCCCCTATGAGGGAGAACAGCGTGAGCAGTACCAGCGACACCTCCTCGTCCCCTGTACTTATGCCGACTATCAGCAGGCTCAGCAGAACGAAGTGCCAGAGCTGTGGTGGAAATACTATCAAAGATTAAATAATTAATTATAATTAAAACAATTAACGTTATGAAAAGATTTTTTACATTATTAGGTTCAGTTGCATTGTTTGGAATGCTGATGACTGGATGTTCACAGAAAACATACTATCAGGTTTATCAGACAAAGCCTGTGAACGAAGATCAGATACAAATAGGATTGAACGGTGTTGTCCATGAAGATGCTTATTGCAAAGTTACTTACAACTTCTTCACCTATGAGGGCAATGCTGGATTCTGGATTACCAACAAGACAGATTCTGTTATGTATGTTAATCTGGCCGAGTGCTTCTTCACTCTCAATGGTGCCACTCGTGACTATTTCCTCAACCGTCAATGGACCCAGACAGAGTCTCGCACTCTCTCTATCTCTTATGAGCGTGCCGAGAAGAAAACCAAGAAAAAAGAACGTCGTCGTGCCGAAGGTGCCGAGGCTACACTGTATACCACCAATGCCGGTTCGGCAGGAACAAGTACCAGTTCATCGACAGCCACTACTATCAATGAACGCAGCGTCATCATGATTCCTCCGCGTGGAACCAAGTATTTCTCCGAGTATCATATTTGGAGCGACATGATTTCCATTGCTGGTGTAAAAGAAACTCCCAGTGCCAGCAAACCTTCGGGCACTACTTTCACTGCCGAGAACTCTCCCATCACCTTCACGAGCTATGTGACTTATTCTATTGGCCGTGGCGGCAATGCAGTCCATTTCGACGACCAGTTCTATGTATCTGAGATTATTAATGTGAACAGCAAGGCCATGTTCGACGAGGTGCGCGTGACCGATGCTCACGGTAGAAAAGGCGAAAAGGTTCAGCAAATCCGCTACTCCACTGCCGACCGTTTCTATGTGACTTACAGAAGATAACACTCTAATTAATCATATTTATTAACCAAAGGGGGTGCCCAACCTCATTTAGAGGGGCTGAGAACATACCCTTAGAACCTGATCCGGATAATACCGGCGGAGGAAAAAACATGAAAAATAAATTTTTTAAGACGACACGTAGTATTATGTGTCGGGCAAATGTGCAGGTGCGTCTGAAAACACTCTGCACGGTGGCACTTGTTGGAGCTGCCACAACAGCATCTTTCGGTCAAACCCCAGAGATTCGCGATAGCGTCAGGGTGCAGCACTTACAGAAAGTTGTTATCAGCGACTCGCGTGTAGGTAACACTGCACCGCTAACCACTACGACTATCAACAGAAATGAGCTTCTGGATGTGCGTAGCAGTGTGTCGATGCCTTTTATGCTCGAGTTGCAACCCTCTGTAGTGGCTATGGGAGAGAATGGTGCTGTCGGAGCTACATCGCTTCGTATCCGTGGCGTGGACGCTACACGTATCAATGTCAATATCAATGGTATCACACTTAACGACCCTGAGAGTCAGGCTGTCTTCTGGTATAATATTCCTAACCTCGGAGGCATGGCCCAGAGTCTACAGATTCAACGTGGTGTAGGTGCTTCCACAGGCGGAAGCCCCGCATTTGGTGCAGCTATCAACCTTCAGACTCTCAATGCCCGTAACCGTGCCTATGGTGAGGCTGATTTTGGCCTCGGTAGCTGGAACACCCGTCAGTACAGCATCACTGCAGGTACTGGCATCATGAAGAATGGTCTCAGCTTCGATTTCGCCTATAGCGGCCTTACCTCAGACGGATTCGTCCGCAGCCGCGGTACCGACCAGCAGAGTTTTTTCGGATGTGCTTCTTGGTACGGTGAACGTACATTGGTCAAAATGATGGCTATTATCGGAAGTCAGACCACAGGAATCACATGGGACGGTGCCTATGCTTCCCAGCTCGATATCGACCCGACCTACAACCCCAGCGGAGAGTATGTGATGGACGGTAATATTATGTACTATCCCAACGAGACCGACAACTACTGGCAGCGTCACTACCAACTCTATGTGTCGCATATGTTAAGCGACAACCTGAGTGTCAACGCAGCTCTCGATTTCACGCATGGCGACGGCTATTACGAACAGTATAAAGCGGATACCAAATACAAAAAACTCTTCCTTGGCAGCGGTCGAGGCGACTACATCACCCGCAAGCAGATGGACAACAACGCCATTACTGGCAATTTAGCCATACGCTATGCCAAGGACGGGTTCTCCCTCTCGGTAGGTCACAATATGCTCTATTTCGACGGATTCCACTTCGGCAACGTGCTGTGGTTCCGTGACACGGCCATGCACATAGACACTCCTTACCAGTGGTATCGTTACAATGGCACAAAGACAGATAATACATCATACATCAAATTCAATTATGACATCACCAGCGACCTGAATATTTACGGAGACTTACAGATGCGTATCGTCAACTACCGTCTCCGTGGCACCACCGACGACGCTGATGCCTCTAACCAGCAGGTGCATATTGATTTTGATGAGAACTATTATTTTTTCAATCCCAAAGCTGGTGTCAATTACCGCATCAACGACAACAGCCGCACCTATTTCGTGGCTGGTATCACCAACCGGGAGCCTGCCAAAGGCGATATCAAGGACGCCTTTGCAGAGGGCGACACCGTCAAGGCGGAAAGCATGCTTGACATTGAGTTAGGCTATCATTATGTCGGTGCCAGATGGGCTTTCAGTGCCAATGCCTATGCCATGTTGTATCGCGACCAGCTAACCCCGAGCGGAGACCTCAGCAGTAGTGGATATACTCTCCTCGAGAATGTCGACAAGAGCTATCGATTGGGTATAGAACTTCAGGGTGGTATCATGTTGACCGACTGGTTCCGTATGGATGCCAATTTGGCCCTCAGCCGCAATAAGGTCATCGACTACACCTATACCGATTTTACTGATGGTGACGATGTAATCCAGACTTATACCGCTACTACCGACCTTGCCCTTTCTCCAAATATTGTAGGAGCCGCTATCGCTACTTTCTCTCCTGTTAAGAATGCCAGACTGCAGCTCGTTGGGAAATATGTGGGCAAGCAGTACTGCGACAATACCAGCCGGGATGTTTATTCCATAGACCCGTATTTTCTGCTCAACATTAAGGCCTCCTATGTATGGCATCTGCGTGGCACGAACGAGATAGAGGCACAATTGCTTGTCAATAATCTCCTCGACCACAAATACCGCCTACATGCCTGGGTGGAAGACTGGGCCGAAGGATGGGATGCTGTCAACGATGTTCCTGCCGACTATCGCCACCACCAGGCTCTGCTTCAACAACCTGGAATCAATTTCATGGCGAGAGTTATTTATAAATTTTGATTTTTGAAGAGCGAGGGCTATTTTTTGAATTATGAATTTTGAGATTTCATTTTTCAACTTTCAACTTTCAATTATCGAAGTTATTGGAGCTGTTATCGGCCTGTTTTATATCATTAGCGAATACAGGGCCGACCGATGGTTCTGGCCACTTAGTCTGTTGATGTCGGCATTCTACGCCGTCATAGACTATGCCTCAGGAATATATGCCAACGGTACAATTTGTGTATATAACTTCGTGATGTCTATTTATGGCATACTCGTTTGGCGTGGCATAATTCAGAAGCGTGAGGAAGATAAGGGTGGTGAACGTCAAATATCATCTTGCCCTAATCGCTATTGGTGGCAGATAATCACCATGATAGTCCTTCTCAGTGTCGTTCTCACATGGCTGTTGGGTCTGCTGCACGAGAGCAGCTATCCGCTGCTTGACGGTGTCTCTTCCGCCTTGACCATCGTTGGTATGCTTATGCTGGCACATAAGTGGTGGCAGCAGTGGTTCTGTTGGATGCTCGTCGAGCCGTTGATGATAGCGCTCTTCTGGCTCACGGGCAATTATGCGTCGGCATTGCTTTATGCCGTATTTGAGGTATTCTGCATCCTTGGCGCCATCCGTTGGAGAAAGGAGTCCATATGAAAAAAGCCATCATCCTTGCCAACGGGCTTTTCCCTAAGCGTGAGGAAGCTTTGCAGGCTATCTTGCAGACGCCGTTGCTTATATGCTGCGACGGCGCCTACAACCGCCTCGTGGCATCACGTTTGTTCTCCCGTGCCTCAATTCTTCCAGAAATTTATGTTGTCGGTGATGGTGATTCGTTGTTGAATGATTACAAGCCTCACGACCCTGACCGCACCGTCGACACCATGCGTTTCAAGATAGAGGGATCTCTGCCTGCCGTATATATAGGTCGCTATGCGAAAGACCAGGATTGCAACGACCTCACCAAGGCTGTCCGTCATGCTCTGACATTGGATGTCACGCATATCGTAATCCTTGGCGCCACTGGACTTCGGGAGGATCATACGCTTGGCAATATCAGTCTTTTGGCAGAATATGTAAAGATGAAGAACAGCGAGGACAATCGGCTGAATGTAAGGATGTATACGGATTATGGATATTTCACTCCAATAGTTGCAACAACACGTATGCAGTCGTTCACAGGGCAGCAAGTATCTCTCTTCCCTTTGAGCAACGAAATGTCATTGTCTGTCGAAGGCCTTAAATATCCTATAAAAGACCGTCATTTCAATATGTGGTGGGAAGCCACCTTGAACGAAAGTCTCGGAAAGGAATTTGAGGTAAAAATTACAGGCACCGGCGTGGTTCTGGTCTACCAGACACATGCTCGATGAAAAAGGAGAGAGTTCGTTTCAAAAGCCTGGTTTCTTGTAAAGGATATTTGTAAGAAACTAATACCAATTGAAAAAAAAGATTGTAATCCGAGGATTGCAATCTTTTTTACTTAAACCTACGAATTCAGTGTGAATTTCAGGAGGTCTTGGCCGATGTCGCGGCGGTAGTAGCGACCGCTCCATTTAATCCTTTCGGCATTCTGCAGACTATTGAGCAATGCACCGGGGAGCGTGTCGGAGAGAGACGTCACGCATATCACACGCCCTCCGCTTGTAGCCAATTCTCCTTTGCTGTTTATCTGTGTTCCTGCATGGAATACAAGGCTTCCCTTTACATCTTCCAGACCGCGGATGACATCGCCTTTGCGGTAGCTTTCGGGATAGCCGTGAGCTGTCAGCATCACACATGCTGCGGTATGGTTGTCTATATCCAAAGGCAACTGGTTGAGCGTTCCATCCCATGTAGCCTCGAAGAGTTCCACAACATCGCTCTTGATGCGAGGGAATACCGACTCCGTCTCAGGGTCGCCCATACGTACATTATATTCAATCACGTAAGGCTCAAGTTCCCCTTCCTCGTTTTTGACAGCCATCAGTCCGAGGAAAATAAAACCCTTGTATTGAATATTTTCTTTCTGCAGTCCTTTGATTGTAGGGATGACAATACGTTGCTCAACCTTCTGCATGAAGGCTTTGTCGGCAAAAGGCACGGGGCTTACGGAGCCCATGCCACCGGTGTTGAGGCCGGTGTCGCCTTCGCCAATACGTTTGTAATCCTTTGCCGAAGGCAGTATTTTGTAATGTTTTCCGTCTGTAAGGACGAAAACAGACAATTCTATACCGCTGAGATATTGTTCTATAACCACGCGATTCGACGCTTCTCCGAATTTGGCATCGGAAAGCATCTGTTTCAATTCATTCTTGGCCTCTTGCAGGTCGTCGAGAATCAAGACTCCTTTACCGGCGGCGAGGCCGTCAGCCTTGAGCACATAAGGAGCATTGAGTGTCTCCAGATATTTCTGTCCCTCTTTAAGGGTTTGCTCTGTGAAGGTGCGGTGCGACGCTGTAGGGATACCATACTTGTTCATGAATTCCTTTGCGAAATCCTTGCTGCCTTCGAGTTGTGCACCTTGTGCTGTCGGACCGATAATCATTACGTTCTTCAGGGCACTGTCCTCGGCGAAATAATCTGTTATTCCAGCCACAAGCGGTGCTTCAGGCCCTACAACAACCATCTTCACCTCGTTGGCGATGACAAATTTCCCTATTGCATTGAAGTCTGTGACTTTCATATTGATATTTACACCACAGGCACTTGTTCCTGCATTGCCGGGAGCAATATACAGTGTATCACACAGTTTGCTTTGTGCTATTTTTGCAGCCATTGCATGTTCACGGCCGCCGGAACCGAGAAGAAGAACTTTCATATATTTAACTGTTGTTTTTGTTTTGCAAAAATACTAAAAAAAAATAGACCGCCAAATTTTTTCTATCGCAGCTCTGTTTCATCCGGTGCGCATAGCCATACTATCAGATATGCCAATCCTCCTCCTCCGAAAACGAGCAGCGCCATCAGGAACAGTATTCTAATTACTGTCGAATCAACTTTCAGGTACTCACCAATCCCACCGCAGACACCGGCAATCTTTCTGTCTGTAGCGCTTCGCGTTAGTTTTTTGATTTCATTATTCATGACTTTTCCTTTCTTTATTTTGTTGTCCTGCATGGATTCCCAAGCATTTCAAAAACTATCTTTATATTCTCTTTCTGACATTTCGGATGTGCCGAACGGAGACGTATCGCCACAGGTCTCATGCCAGTGCTCTGTCCATGCCAGAAAGAGTATAGCTCTCTGTAGTTCCTCAGACAGGGACTTATCCACAGTCCTTCGGTGGCCGTGCTCGACTGGTAGCGATAGGTCACCATTGTGCTATCGTCCATCAGGTAATCAATATAATAGATATTGGTTTTGTACAGGAAATCCCTGACATGGCCCCTCAGGCTCTTTTCAGCATAGACTTTGCCTCGAACAACGGCATTGCTGTCGGTTTCAGGCACTTCGACCCATCTGTCCCATTCCGTTACCACATTCTTTTCAATAGTCATAACCTTCTGAGGTGCATTATTTACGCGGTATTGTAGCAGAAGACCATAGCTCCCTGTGTCTGCAATTACATAGTTCTCCATAAGAGTCATCACTATGGTAGGCTCGTCGTTAAGCAGATAACGTTCATCGAGACTCATCATTTCGTCATCGGGACTGCACTCAGGCTTGTGAAAAAGGAGATACTGCACGGCTTTCTCTCCACGATAGTTCTTGGATGAATTCTCACTTATCCAAGGAGAGAAGATTCCTCCTATTGTTGCTCTTGGCTGCCAATGTAGGTGATTTACACCTAGGTAGATATACTCCCAAGGGTAGCAGTCGACCGATGTGTTGCCGATTTGTTGTATTGTACTGTCGGGAAGCTGACGGCAGGCAGTCTCTGAAGAAATAAAGTCAAGACTCTTAGCCTTCAGGTTACCATAATTCACCGTCATGTTCCATCCGTTGGCAGGGCCTGCGGCAACGATTGGATGTCCGGCACCTCCGGTGGTGTGGGGTATGTTCCATAGCAATAGCAGGCTGCATACAGTACTGCCAATCCATGTGCTGACATGCTTGCTCTCTTGTGTCATTGGCAGCAGGAAGAGTTCCGTTATGGCGAAATAGGCAAACTGCTTGAAATGGAAATAGTCCTCACGAAGTATGCCGTGTTTCCAAGTCGCAAACATCGGTATAAGAAGCAGCAGATAGAGTGTCAGTCCGTTCCAGTTACGTACTGTCAACGGGTAACAGAGGAACAGCAGAACGAAAAGCCACACTTTCCAATGGTTGTAGCCTGCTTCCAACACCATGCCGTCGGACCACCCCGTGGTCAGGTAGTACATGCCCTCAAAGGCTTTAATCAGTTGTGGGAAACCCTGATATACAATTCCTCCGATGACTGCCATAGCCACAGGTACACTTGTAGCGAAGACAATGGCATGTTTCCAATCCTTGTGTCTGGCAATATAGATTATCCATGCCATAAAGAGACATCCGAAAGCCTGTATTCCAAACGTTATCTTGATGAATAAAGCAACAGTGGCGATGACCACAGCGACAAGGAATGGGTAAAGTATCCGTTTCTCTATGGTCCACAGTGCAAGCAAAGCCACATCCATTACCAGGAGAATATCGATATTTGCAAAAAGGCATGCAGGTATCAGTGCCACAACGATAACTGCCGGTTTGTGTCTGTGTCGCAGACCTGTCTGCATGGCAAGCAGCACAAACAGTAGCTTGGCAGCGGTATAGAATATCAGGAAAGCGATGAAATGCCCGTTTTCTATTGTAGGAATGCGTAGCAGTCCCAGCGGCCCATAGGTGAATATCAAGCCGGTGAGAGTCTCATAGTCATAGCTGAAGAGCCAGTTGAATCCCCACACATACGACGGGTCGAGCCCAACCGAATAGTCGGGCTCGAACATTGGGTAGGTGAGAAACACCAGCAGTATTGCCAGTACTGCGAGTAACCATCTTTTGCAGCTCATCGCTATGTTAGTTGGTTTGTTACAGTTCTGCGGAGTGCGCGTTAGCGTTAGCGTCCACGCGTTTTATCATACCCTGCAATGCCGTGCCGGGACCAACCTCGATAAACTCTTCTGCTCCGTCTTTCAGCATATTCTCTACTGTTGCCGTCCACCGAACGGGAGAAGTGAGCTGTTTCGTCAGGTTTATCTTTATTTCGTCGGGGTTGCTGACAGGCAGTGCACACACATTCTGGTAGCAGGGGCATATTGGTTCGCTGAAGGCTGTCTTCTCGATGGCAAGAGAGAGCTCCACACGTGCCGGCTCCATCAAAGGCGAATGGAATGCTCCTCCTACGGCGAGTGGCAGGGCGCGGCCTTTGGCCTCTTTAACCTTCTCGCAGGCTCTGTTCACACCTTCGACAGTGCCGCTGATGACCAGCTGGCCGGGACAGTTATAGTTGGCGGGAACCACGATTTCGCCCTCTACCGATGCACATATGTCTTCAACAGTCTTGTCGTCGAGTTTCAGCACTGCAGCCATTGTCGAGGGATGCTGTTCGCAGCATTTCTGCATAGCGTTGGCACGTGCGATTACCAGTCTCAGTCCGTCTTCGAAACTCATGGCTTTGGCGGCCACAAGTGCCGAGAATTCGCCCAGAGAGTGGCCTCCCACCATGTCGGGACGGAATGCCTCACCCATATAGGTGGCAAGGATTGTCGAATGCAGGAATATTGCGGGCTGTGTCACCTTGGTCTGTTTCAAGTCTTCAGGAGTCCCGGCAAACATCAGGTCGGTGATGCGGAATCCTATGATATCGTTGGCCGTCTCAAACATATCGCGGCACTGTTTGTTACTGTCGTAAAGGTCTTTGCCCATCCCTACAAACTGGGCTCCCTGACCCGGGAATACATAAGCTCGTTTCATTATTTTTATTCGTTGTTTTTTACTATTTGTATAATTTCTTTGATGTCAATAAGTCTCAGTATCATGGCAAGTCCTGTCGACAAGACAGCCGTTATAGCGAGTGTCGCCCACCATGGTGCAATATGAGGCAAGCAAATGGTACACCCGGCAATTGATAACGTGAAAAAGGCAAGTTTTAGTATGTAGTTGACGGTGGGTTGCATCTTGAAAATCCGCAATGCTGTCGCCATCTGAGCCACGGCCATGAATGTCTGCGCCGTCAGGCCGGCCCAGGCACTACCTATGGCTCCCCATCGAGGGATACATACGATATTCACCACAATGTTCAACCCTAAGGACAAGGCTGCGAAAATATTCAGCTGCTTCAAGTTTCCGTTGGCTGTAAGCAAAGTGCCGAAGATATAGGTTATGGAGATAGGTATTATGCCGAAAACCAGTATGCCGAAGACAGCGGCATAGTCCTGTTCGTTCTCAGAATAGAAGAGCTTCATCAAGTCTTCGCTGATACAGGCCAGTGCCATGGCTGCCGTAATGGCGAAAACCATCATCGTCGAGAATGTCAGACGTGTGGTGCTTGCAATCTCGGTAGCGACACCGCTCTCTCTATGTGTTTTCGTCATTTTCGAGAAGACAGGCAGTAGCGGTATTGACACCAGATAGGCAATCATCGTCAGGGCGTCGAGCAGCCGGAAGGCTCCGGCGTAGATACCAGCGTTCAAGTTGCCATGGCCTTTGGGCGAAAGTTGTTGCAGCAGCACAGGGTCTATCCTGTTGTACGATGCCATCAGCAGTACAAGCAATGCAAAAGGGAGACTTTTCTTAATGATTGCCAGGGTGAATGGCATGTTCCAGTGCAGTCGATTCAACCCTGTTTTCTTAATAAGTACCGCCAGAGCGGTCCCTGCAGTCAGCAGATAGGCTGCCGTCTGGGCATAGACGAAATGGAAAATCGTCATATGACCCATCGGACCCCAAAGCATCATGCCGCATATCACTATCATCAATACCCTGTCCATCACGCTCAGCAGGCTGTCCCATTTGAAAAGCAGCAACCCTTCGAAATTGCTCCGCAGATAGAGTATCAACGAACTCAGGAACTGGTTCAGCGTGAGCCATGACAGCAGGTAGAATTGGTCGCTTCCGTAACCCAGTAGTGCTCCTGTGCTGAAAGTCACAAGTAGATAAAGTCCCAGCAGCAGGAGTTTTATTGTCAGTATACCCGACAGATGTTTCCGTATCAGTTTAGGATGTCTTGCTATGTTACGCGTGTTGAAGTTCGTAACTCCCAAGTCAAGCAGGATATTGAAGATATATGTAATGTTGAAAATGCCAAAATAGAAGCCGTACATCTCTGTTCCCACGGCATTCTGCACGCCGACTTCGATGCCGAGGAGCCAGAAAGGCTTCACGAGCAGGTTGGCCAACAATACCCAGAACAGTCCGGAAAGCAGAGTCTTTTTCACCTTCTATCTCTATTATTGGTTTGCGTCTCCGTTTATTTCCCAAATCTCCTCAAAGTCCCAGTTTGCACGTATGTCAAAGGTCTTCTTGTGGATAAACACCTTTTCGGGCTGCTTGCACCTGTACATATCACCGGCACTCCATTTCCCGTCGGCATTCTCGTCAATAATGACACGCACGCGGTATTTGGCAGGTTTTAGATTCCTGAATTCTACAGCATCTCCATTTTTTGCGTTCTTGCTTGTAATTATGACGCCTTTCTCGTTCAGCAGCTCTACTATCACAGGAGTCGAACCGACGGTGCTGTCGCCTTTTATGGTGATTTTCATTGAACCGTATTGCTCTGCCCCTGTAACAGCGACAGTGGCTTTTATTGAGTCGTTGCCGTTGCCGTAGATATCATGGATACAGCCCTTTGCAATAAAGACAGTGTATTTCTCGCCTTGTGCGAAATCAAACATGATTTGAGCACTCAGCATGGTGCTGTCGATGGTTATCCCACAGAAATGTGTCACGCTGTCTTTCAAGCTCATGACACATACCATGGAATCACTCTTTGTCTTCAGACTGTCAATAGGGTTTCCACATATCAGCCTGAGGGTTTCAAAATATGGAAGACTCCCGTAGTTCAGATGCACAGGAAGGGTTTTTGAAGCTTCGTTGTTTTTCTTGCTTCTCCACCTCAGTCTAAGAGTGTCCTGCAGTCCCGTCACATCGCCAACCACAAGGTGTAGCGAATCGCATTTCTCGTTCCTTGTCCATACTGTTATCGTGTCGCGTTGACTGTTTAGATGCCATATTATGTCCTCATCGCATCTGACGACAGGGTCTTGCATCGGTAGCAGCGTGGTCAGCTGTATGCGTCCGGATGCCTTGAATTCTCCCGATGTGATGCGTTGCACCTGATTCTGCGGCTCGAAAATTTTGATGTTCAGCGGTTCCAAATCAGCCGTACTCACCTTTAGACTGTCAATTTCGGTACTGTCAGTTATACTGACTGCATTAAGTGCATCGCTGGTGAAGCCCACTGCTTCCGATGTGCCGACCATCAGGTCGTTGTTGGCATCCTCGACGGCTATGACATAGTATTTCCCTGGACGTATATAGTTGAAACTGAATTTGCCTTCTTTGTCGCACCGTGTGATATACGACGGTGTTACTTTGCCAATGGTTGTGTCTTCCCTCGAACGCAATATTGACTCATACTGTTCTTTGGTCAGAAGCCACACACTTACTGGCTCTTTGCGACTCTGTAGTGTCAGGGCGTCCAATGCCGTCCCTCGCAGTGTCATACTGTCGATGAACGACCCTGTGGAAAACACATACTCTAACGACGGCAGGAGATTACCCTCGTTATAGTCCGCAATGGCGTTCTTGAACTGAAATAGATATGTCGTCCCAGGCTGTAGAGTATCGTTGATTTTAACCCTGATACCATGACCTTTTGTGCTGTACTGAGGCTTGTTTTTAAGAGGAGGAGAGACAATAATGTTGTTGTCGGCATCCTTAATAACCACATATTCGTCGAACTCGATAAAGAAGCTGTTTTCACTGAAATTCAGACTTCTGTTCTCTGGCAATGAGCGTTGCCATGTCGGCGGAGTAACATCCTTTGGCCCTCCCGATGGCATACCCTGTTTCGCACATGCAGCAAACAGTATCGTCGATATAATGAACAGGATTAATCCTGTTTTTGGCATTCTTGGAATCATGAAAATTATAACGGAATTATATAAATAATATTGTAAAAAGTGAATATGAATGGCAATAGTGTGACTTCAAATGTTAAAAAAGGTTTTTTTTAGTACCCTGACTCAACAAAAATGAAATAGTTGCGTTATTATGTCGTGCTTAAAAATAATTTCAAGATGTATTTGAGGGCTTTCTCTGTCGAGAATGCCCTTTTTTATTTCTCTTGAACGGGACTGTTAAGTGAATGATATCGTATTGTTTATGTCATATTGTGTGGCTGTCTCGTATCGCAGTTGTCCTTCCTTTGTATAGTCGTGACAGACATTTCAAAAAATGAAATTCTGTTTTTTTTGGCACATTAACTTTTTTTGTGTACTTTTGTAGATTGTTAATAGAGCAAAAAATAAATATAAAATATTGTAATTATGTACACTAAATTTCAAGCACATCTTCAGAAAGAGTTGGCCGACATCGAAGCTGCCGGTCTTTACAAACACGAACGTATTATCGAGAGCCCGCAGGGTGCCGAAATCATGGTAAAGGGCAAGAAGTGCCTCAACTTCTGTGCCAACAACTACCTCGGTCTCGCTGACAACCCCGAGCTTATCAAGGCTGCCAAAGAAGGCATGGACGCTCGTGGTTACGGTATGGCTTCTGTCCGTTTCATCTGCGGATGCCAGGATCTCCATAAAAAACTTGAGCAGAAAATTGCCGAGTTCTTCGGTACAGAGGACACTATCCTCTATGCTGCCTGCTTTGACGCCAACGGCGGTGTCTTCGAACCCCTTCTCACCGATGAGGATGCCATCATCTCCGATGCCCTCAACCACGCTTCCATCATCGACGGTGTCCGTCTCTGCAAGGCTCAGCGCTACCGCTACGCCAACGCTGATATGGCCGACCTCGAGGAGCAACTCAAGGCTGCTCAGAAGAACCGTTTCCGCGTTATCGTTACCGACGGTGTCTTCTCTATGGACGGCAATGTCTGCCCGCTTGACAAGATTTACGAACTTGCCCAGAAATATGACGCTATGGTTATGGTTGACGAGAGCCACTCTGCCGGCGTTGTAGGAAAGACCGGCCGCGGTGTTACCGAGCGTTACAACCTGCGTGGCAAGATAGAAATCCTCACCGGAACTCTCGGCAAAGCTTTCGGCGGCGCCATGGGTGGCTTCACCACGGGTCGCAAGGAAATCATTGATATGCTCCGTCAACGCAGCCGTCCTTATCTCTTCTCCAACTCAATGGCTCCGGGCCTTGTCGCTGCCGGTATCCGTATGTTCGAGATGATGAGCGAGACCAACGAGCTCCAAGACAAACTCCACGAAAACACCGACTACTTCCTCCGTCGTATGAAGGAAGAGGGCTTCGATTGCAAACCAAGCGAGAGCGCTATCTGTGCCGTTATGATTTACGACGCTGCTAAGAGTCAGCAGTATGCTGCCAAGATGCAGGAAGAGGGCATTTTCGTCACGGGATTCTACTACCCTGTAGTACCGAAAGGACAGGCTCGTATCCGCGTTCAAATCAGTGCAGCTCACGAGCACGAACACCTCGACAAGTGCATCGAGGCATTCAAGAAAGTACGCAAGGAAATCGAAGGATAATAGAATTATCTCAAAACATCCAGTGTACGTTCGCATGGCGGGCGTACACTTTTTTATATTATTGACTCTTAGAGAATAAAAAAGTAAGAAATAACAATTAATATCCTAATATCATGAAACGTGTCAACTTCTATCTTATCATCACGGCTCTCCTGCTTATCGTTCTGGGAGTGGTTTGTCTGACTAATCCTGTCGAAATATTCAATTCCATGGCATGGCTTGCCGGCCTCATCATTCTGCTCACGGGTATCACTTCATTGATTTTCGGTCTCAGGGCACAGGAACATCTTCCCAATTCAGGTTCTACAACGTTGTTGGCAATCTTCCAAATAGTTGTCGGAATAATGATGATAGGTCACAGTGTCTTGGCTGCCGCAGCCATTGTCGCAGTTTTTGCAATCTGGGTAATGTTTGAAGGCATCTCTCTCGCTGTCCTCTCCATGGACTATAAGCGTTCCGGCTATGACCGTTGGTGGCTGATGCTCATCTTTGGCGTATGCAGTCTTATACTTGGTTTCTTTGCCTTGCGTAAACCCGAGGCCACAGAGGCTTTCATAGGTGTACTCCTCGGCCTTGGCATCTTCGCCAACGGCATTGAGCGTATTGTGGCTTTCTCGGCTCTTAAACGCATCCAAGCCCACCTTCGTGACTTGAAAGAGAGCGCCACAGCCGTCAATATAGACGATATTCAGAAGTAAAGGCTATTGCTTTTTGCCTGCCAGCAGGCCGCAAGCGGCCATGATATCCTCACCGCGTGAGGCTCTGATGGTGCATGTCACACCGTGACTGTCCAGATAGTCGCGGAAGGCTGTCATCGTCCTCTCATCGGATGTTTTGTACGGCACATCGGGCGAAGCGTGGAAACGAATCAGGTTCACACGACATTTCAATCCTTTTAACAGCTTCACAATCTCTGCGGCATGGTTCAGGTCATCATTGACACCACGGAACATAGTGTACTCGAACGAGATGCGACGCTGTCCATACCAGTTGTATCTCTTCAACAGGGCTACAATGTCTGCAATAGGATAGGCTTTCTGCATAGGCATCATAGCCATTCGTTCGTTGGCGAAAGCATTGTGAAGGCTCACCGCCACATGGCACTGGCATTCGTCGAGCAGTCGGCACAAGACAGGCGTTATACCCACTGTCGACACAGTGATACGGTGCGGACTCCAGGCAGGCCCCCACTCAGAGGTCATGACCTCAATGGCTCTTTTTACAGCTTCGAAGTTGTCGAGAGGTTCGCCCATACCCATAAATACCACGTTGGTAATTGCCTCGCTCTCTGGCACTGAGAAAATCTGGTTCAGAATTTCCCCGGCGGTGAGGCTGCCGTGGAATCCCTGCTGGCCAGTGACGCAGAATCGGCATCCCATCTTGCATCCGCGTTGGCATGAAACGCAAAGGGTACCGCGATCGTCGGCGGGGATATAGACTGACTCAATATACGAGTCCCCGGAGGCAAACAGGTATTTTTTTGTGCCGTCAACCGAGCAATGCCCCTCAATAGGCGCGAAGAGTCCCGATGTGGCTATCTCTTTAAGACGTGCACGTGTCTTCAGCGACAGGTTTGTCATGGCATCGAAGTCACGCACATGTTTTATATATATCCAGTCGCACAGCTGTTTTGCAGTGAATTTAGGGAATCCTTCTTGAAGACATAAATCCTGCAGTTCGTTGAGTGACAATCCTAAAAGCGTAATCATCTCCTTAGTGTTTTTACCATTGTGACGTACCTGTGCCTGACGATTGCGTGGTCGTCGTTGTTCCATGTTCTTCGTCCAGTTCCATCTGGTAAGCGCTCTCGTCGAAGTCGAATTCGCTGGCAGGAAGGTTAGGACGTCTGAAATCCCCTCGGGGGAAATTCAGCATGGGGTCGTCATAGACACTTCGCATATAATGGCCGAAAATTGGCAATGCCAGACGCGCTCCCTGGCCATATTCCATGCTGCGGAAATGTATGGAACGCAATTCGCCGCCAGTCCACACCACTGTTGTCATCTTCGGAGTGATGCCCACAAACCAGCAATCGCTGTTGTTCTGCGTCGTTCCTGTTTTGCCTGCCATAGGATAGCTCAGTTTGAACTGACCGCCGCGTAAACGCGAACCTGTACCGCTGTCCACAACGCCCTTCATCATCTGAATCATTATCCATGCAGTGCGTGGACTTATGGCCTCTCGCTTCTCTGGAGTGAAAGATTCAAGGACTTTGCCTTTGTTGTCTTCTATGCGGAGTATGAAGATAGGCTGCACATATTCGCCCTGGTTGGCGAAGGTGGCCATAGCACCAGCCATCTCGTATACTGTTATCTCTGCGGCACCGACGCAAATGGACGGCACGGGGTCTATGGGACTTGTGACACCCATCTTGCGCGCTATATTAATCACCAGATTGGGACCGTTGGTACCACCTGCCTTCATCAGGTAGGCACTGACCCAGTTGATGGAATTGGCAAGAGCCCATTTAAGCGTGACCATCTCACCTTCACGTGCATGACTTGAGTTGCGTGGACACCAATCCCCTATGCATATCTCCGTATTGGGCACCAGCGTGTATGGGTTCATGTCCAAATCCTGGATTGCCATCGTATAGACAAAAGGCTTGAAGGTGGAACCGACCTGACGGCGACTCTGCATCACATTGTCATATTTGAAATATCGATAGTTGATGCCTCCGACATAAGCCTTGACATAGCCTGTGCCTGTCTCCACCGACATAAGTCCGGCATTAAGGAATTTCTTGGTGTATATCAACGAATCCCAAGGGGTCATCACAGTGTCTATAGTGCCACGCCATGAGAATACGCGCATACGCACTTTGTCTTCCTTGAACGAGCGTTTTATCTCTGCTTCACTCTTTCCTTCTTGTTTCATCTGGTAGTAACGGTCCGATGCTTTCATGGCCTGTACAAGGAAATTCTCCTGCTGTTCTTTGCTGATATTGCTGAACGGGTTGCCTCCCCGGCGACTCAGTTCCTTGAAGAAAGCAGGTTGTATCACTTCGCTCATATGCTTTTGAACTGCCGCCTCGGCATGTGCCTGCATGCGAGAATCTATAGTGGTGTATATCCTCAATCCGTCTTTATGGACATCATAGTAGGTGCCGTCGGCTTTCTTGTGGCTCGAACACCAGTCTTTCATATAACTGCGTACATACTCTCGCAGGTATGGTGCCAAACCTTCATTATGACTTATAGGCATATAGTGGCTCATGTCTATATCTTTGTCTTTCAGCTCGGCATACAGTTCGTCGCTGAGGTATTTCTCACCCGTGGCAGGGTCGACATAGTTGTTCATTTGGCTCAGTACCACATTGCGGCGTACCAAGGCGTTTTCCTTGTTCAGTATCGGGCTGTAGGTTGTAGGTGCTTTCAGCAATCCCACCAGTACTGCCGCCTCCTCGACTTTCAACTCTGCAGGAGTCTTGTCGAAAAATGTTCGCGCTGCAGTCTGTATTCCGTAGGCGTTGCTGCCGAAATCCACAGTGTTCAGATACATGGCCAGAATCTCCTCTTTCGAATAGTTGTGCTCAAGCTTTACAGCCACAACCCATTCTTTGAATTTGGAATGCACAAGTCCGAGTTTGCTCTTGCGTTCTCGAGGGAAAAGGTTTTTAGCCAATTGCTGTGTTATCGTACTGCCGCCTCCGCTGCTGCTGTGACGGCCTACAAGGGTCTTGAAGAAGACACGTGCCAGACTGCGGGCATCGATACCCGCATGTTCGTAGAAACGCACATCTTCTGTGGCTATCAGTGCATTGACAAGGTTCATGTTCGTCCCTCCAGCGGTGATTTCGTTGAAGGTTAGATTAGAACGGTTCTCTATGCCTATATATCCCAGTATCTCTCCGTCAGCCGACCATATTTCCGATGCCAGGTTGCTGCGAGGGTTCTCCAATTCTTCAAACGAAGGCATGAATCCAAGCCATCCTAAAGAGAGCATGGTGAAGAACAGTACTATGCCTGCCCAAAGGGCTGCAAAAGTAATCCATACGGTGCGTACACTCCGTGACAAATCTTTTGCCTTGCCTTTCTTGTTGTTAGTGTTCTTGTATTGTGCCATGGTCGGTGGTTTTTATTTAACAGTCACTCTCTCCACATGCATTCCGATATCTTTGATTCCTGCCAGCAGGGTGTCACGCATTGCGTGGTGGATTACAAACTGGTACTTCCCTTTCTCGGGGAAATGGAAATAGCACAGCGGATAGCGTCCGTCGACATAGCGTCCGCTCTCCTTGCCAAGCCATTTTCCGTCGGGCATGGCAAGTTGAAATTCTATGTTGGTGTCGGCAGCAATTTCTCCGTTAGGATAGATGGTGGTGATGAAGAAAAAGATATTCGAGAAAGCATAGTCGTTGCGGTTTCTGATGTCCAGAAAGCACAGACACGTCTCGCTCGTGTCTTCTGCCTCGATATTGAACACTATCGGTTCATCCATATTCCAGCCATTCTCGTCAACAGTGAAGTGCTCGTCATACACCACACTCCTGTCACATGCGGCGACAAGCAGCAGTGCCATTGCAGCTATAAGGATTGCTGTGTTTTTCCGTTGTCTCATATTCCTTTGTGTTATTTTCTTCTTTCGTCGTTTCTTCTGTCATTGCCGCCGCTGCGTCTGCGGTTGTCGCCCCTGGGACCTCCGTTTCGTTGGTCGCCTCCTTCGTGAGGACCTCTGCGGTCACGGTTATCCCTCGATTGACGGTTGTCTCTGGACGGGCGGTTGTCACGATTCTCTCTACGCTCTCTGTTTTGGTCGTTATGCCCTTTGTCGCGTTGTTGCGTGCTCTCGGTGTTGGCGTTATTGTCGTCGGCCATACGGCGTAGCTCTTGCTCGAATTCGTCGCTGCTGGACTCTTGTGCCAGAGCAGCCGTCGACATCAGCTCTACCTGATAGTCTTCCAGTTTCTCCGGATACTCCTGGTTGAGATTCATCTCGATAATCTTCTTCACATTGTCGGCAGTGATGGCGTAAAGCTCACTGTCGCCCTCGTAAGCGTACCACATAATGCCACGGAACACATCGGTCTTCTTGTATAGTGCCAATCCTTTCTGGAACCGTATGGGAGTGCCTGCCGGCGGGAAATTCTTCAACGCGTCGACATACACGTCGTATTCGAAGTTCAGACAGCATTTCAGTTTTCCGCACTGGCCCGCCAACTTTTGAGGATTGGGAAGAATCTGTTGTGTTTTTGCAACACCTGTGGTCACCGACTTGAAATTGGTCAGCCAGGTACTGCAGCAAAGCTCACGTCCGCAGGTACCTATGCCACCTACTTTCCCCGCTTCCTGGCGTACTCCAATCTGCTTCATCTCTATGCGTACATGAAACTGCTCGGCAAGGACCTTGATAAGGTCGCGGAAGTCCACTCGGTCGTCGGCAGTGTAGTAGAATATCGCCTTGGAGTGGTCGCCCTGGTATTCCACGTCGTTGACCTTCATCACGAGTCCCAGATCCTCGGCGATATGACGTGTCTTTAGCAGTGTGGCGGTCTCGTCTTTCAGGGCACTGACCCATCTCTCTATATCATTCACTTTTGCACGTCTGAACAGTTTCTTGGCTGTTTCGGGGTCGGTGCTGGCTTTCTTGCGCTGCATCTGAATACGGCATACCTCGCCAGTCAGGCTGACTATGCCAACGTCGTGTCCGGGGATACCTTCCACAGCTACGATGTCACCCTCCTTTACATCTATCCCGTCAGGTAGCCGGAAGAATTCTTTGCGGTTGTTTTTGAACCTCACCTCCACAAAATCGAACGGTTTCTCGTTAGGTTGACGTATACCCTGCATCCAGTTGCAGGCGCACACTTTCGCACAGCTGCGTGTTTCCACTTCGCTGACAGGGACATACGATTCGGGACATTGCTTGCATCCGCGGGAGAGAAACAGATTCTCCTTGTAGCTCACTTTAGGCAGTGTCGGGTCAGGCTCCAGATAAGGATCCATGGAATTGTCGGTGACAAGGAATTCCGCCGCATCTTCCGATAGTTCCATCTGCTCTCTGTTTCTTTGTGTAGCATTGCGTTTCTCTCGGCGGCTTCGGATAAATTCCTCCATTTCCTCAGCCGACGCGACATCGTCGCTGTCGTCAATCTCCGGCACATTAATCTCTTCAGGAGTTTTTACCTCCTGGCGTTCTCTTTCGTTATCGTGTTCCCTGCGTGGGTTCTGTCTTTGTCTTTTATCTCTTGTATTCATAAAAAAATCCTTTCATTGATGGCACCGGTCACTATCTTTTCTTCAACCACTTGCTTATCTTGAACGACAGTTCCATAAGTGCTATCTTAGCATAGGCGTTTCGCTCGATGGCGTATATAGTGTTATCGAAAGCCTCGTTGAGACCTTCAATATTCCGTTCTGTTATCATGGCGGGGAACGATTTGTTGAATTTCTCGTCACCGAAGTCTATCAATAGAGGTACCCCGGCATTGTTGCACATGAAACATTCCCGTATCGATTCTTGGGAATAAAGCAAGAACTGTTTCTGCATCTCGCGTCCCATTGCGGAGACTTCCTCTACCCACGACGACAGCGATGCCATATTCAACTTGAATAGCTGGCGCATCCATGTCACGTAGAGCTTTCCGAATTCGGTCTGTGTCTCATGTCTCAGCACAATATCTCCTGCCATGAACGAATCTCCTGTAGACACTCTCGGTATCCTCACAAGCTGTGTTCTTGAGATGATGGTGCTTAGCATCTTCTCGCTGTTCTCCACCACGAGGATAATCAGCGTGTTCGACTCTGGTTCTTCGAGACTCTTCAGTATTTTATTGGCAGTTACGGCATTCATTTTCTCAGCCATCCATAGTAGGACAACCTTGTAGAATCCTTCGTAGGATTTCAGGTTCAGCTGCTTTACTATCTCGTCAGAGTCCAGTTCACGGATTAGACCTTGCTTGTTGTCCACTCCCAGAAAGTCATACCAGTCGTCCAGAGTTCCTCGTTGTTTCTTGGATGCAAGGAATTCCCGGAATTCTTTCTGGAACATCGCTGCACATGGTTTGCTCTTCTCCGACGCTGTCGTTGTGGTTGGGAAAAACAGATGCAGGTCGCTGTGTGACAGTTGCTCGTACTTCATGCACTGTGGACATTTCCCACAGGAATCTGCATGCAGGCCGCCATGTTCTTCGGGGTTGTCGTAGTGTTCCCGATGTTCGCAATTCAGATATTGTGCATAGGCTATCGCCAGTGCCAGACTGCCGTATATGGTGTCACCCAGAAACATTTGTGCGTGACTTATACGTCCCGAATCAATGATTTCTGTCAGGTGATTGGCTGTAACAGCCTGTCCTTCAATATCTATAAACCGCATAGTATGCTTTAATTTAATCTACAAAAATAATAATTTCTATGATAATGGCAAAATTTATTTTCCGAAGTGGATTTTAGTCAAATAGGTAGCAGTACTCTGAATATTCAAAAAAGATTTTTTTAAGATTTTCAATAAGATTTTTGAATAATTTGACTACGTCTACGCTGCTTCATCTCGGCAGAGTTCAAACAAGTTTGACTTTGCACTCGACTTCCGCAGCTCCCTCGGCCGAAGGCCGACCCCAAAAAAAAGGCGAAGCCCTGCATCATAGTAAGACGACCCCAACGTCCCACATCGAAAGTCGCTTAGTCGGAGGGTGCCCACCCCGTGCTGAAAGCACGATATCCTAATAGCCCTGCACTAAGCCGAAGGCGCAGTGTAGGGTACCGCAGACAAGAAAGACAAGCGTGCCGAAGGTACGCCACAACAACAACCATCAGAAAAAAAGATTTTTTTAAGATTTTCAATAAGATTTTTTAAAGATTTCTCGGCCGAAGGCCGACCCCAAAAAAAAGGCGAAGCCCTGCATCATAGTAAGACGACCCCAACGTCCCACATCGAAAGTCGCTTAGTCGGATGATGCCCACCCCGTGCTGAAAGCACGATATCCTAATAGCCCTGCACTAAGCCGAAGGCGCAGTGTAGGGTACCGCAGACAAGAAAGACAAGCGTGCCGAAGGTACGCCACAACAACAATCATCAGAAAAGAAGATTTTTTTAAGATTTTCAATAAGATTTTTTAAAGATTTCTCGGCCGAAGGCCGACACCAAAAAAGAGAAAAAAGGGCGGCGCCAAACGGCACCGCCCAAATATCAGTGTTAAGATAGGAGAACTCTCTCCCCTAAATATTCAGATTACTTCACGACGAGTTTCTTCACCATGTTCACTCCCTCGCCGCTGACGCGTACGAAGTAAGCACCCGAGG
>JAGADZ010000009.1 GCA_017613375.1 Bacteroidales bacterium
ATTTTTTGTTTTTTTTAATTTTGTCGTTTTCTAATTAATATATATATTTGCATCCTTATTATATATATAACTTATTTCAGACAACGATGAGAAAAAGTCTGCTACTCACTTCTTTAATGGTCATCATGGCATTAGTTTGCCATGGTCAAATATCAGTACAGAACTGCCATACAAGCAGGTATTGGAATGCCGACTCCCTTGTTCGAAATGTGATGTTGGGAAACGGTGTTAACATAAGCAATGTGAAGTTCAACAACAGCACCTCGGTTATTAACTGCAACAATATTGGCACTTTCACCACCGGTCCAAACCCAACAAACCTTGGTATCAGCGAGGGTATTATTATCTCCACTGGTAATATTAACGGTGCCGTTGGTCCAAACTCCAACAGCTCCAACACTACCGCACCAGGATGCAACATCACCTACCGTGACCAAGTGCTGGCTGACGATAATAATATTTCAACGACTTCCATGTACGACTGTGCAACGTTGGAATTTGACTTCGTACCACGCTCAGACCATGTGGAATTCCGTTTTGTGTTTGCATCTGAAGAGTACCCTGACTATGTGGGACAGGCTTTCAACGACCGTTTCGGTTTTTTTATTACAAGTCTTAACAACGACGGTCTTGAGTATGACAATATGAATATTGCCTTGATGCCCAATGGCGACAATATTTCAATAAACAATGTAAATTCTGTAGTAAATCCGAGCTTATATGTAAGCAACCCCGTTTCTCCGACGAGTACGATTGAATACAATGGTTTCACTGTTGTGCTTACTGCGGAAGCCGATGTGGTACCATGTTCCACGTACCATATGAGGATATCCTTGACCGACATTGGCGATGCCAACAAGGATTCCGGCGTATTCTTGGAAGCCAACAGTCTGTCGTCCAATATGGTATTTGTAACTGTCGACAATCCGACAAATCCAAATAACCCGACATATATTTATGAGGGCTGCTGTGCTAACGTCATATTCCGTTTGGCAGATCCTAATTCTGAAAGACGGACTCTGGTGCTTTCCACGTCAAGTACCGCAACATCAGGTGTTGACTACAACGCCGTGCCAACAACACGAGTGTTTCCTGCCGGACAAGACACCGTCATCATCCCTATTTGTGCTTTACTTGACGGCGTAACAGAAGGGACCGAACGTATATACCTTGATTACACAATTCAGGGAGGTTGTTCTCAAGATATGGAGCGTCTGACTCTCAGAATATACAATGTCAACAACATGAGCATCACCGCCAGTGCAACAGAGAACGCTCAGGCAGGAACAGCCAACCTGACCTGTAATGTCAGCGGAGGTGCAGGAAACCTGACTTATCTTTGGACCGACTTGTCGAACAACACGCAATATACTACACGAAATGTCAATGGCATCCAGCTGAACCCAATCCGTCAACTGGCTGTGTGTGCCACCGACCGATGTGGGTCAACAGTGTGCGACACTGTGACAATCGGTCAGACAGAGAGTTTTCTTGTGGTCTCTAACGACACGACCATCTGTCTGCCCAACAATCCTAACAGAATCTATCTATACGCCTCTGGTGCCGACAGATATGAATGGTACCGTTCAACAAATATGAACACACCTGCATCAACCTCGTCGTCGGTACAGACTCCCATATTGAATGCCAATAATTCTCCATACGTATATATCGTAAAAGGTTTCAAAACAATACTGGGACGTGAATACATGCAGCAGGACACTGTCATCGTATATGCACGACAAAAACCTGTAATAACCGTGAACAATACCGACGGATGTCCAGGTGAGAGCGTTACAGTTAGTGCAACAGGTGCCGACCTATATTCCTGGAACACTCCCGGCAATTATTCAACAACAAATACGCACACCTACAATCCAAACCAGCCATCAGGCCATTCTCCCGCTTTGACATCATATGTAGTATATGGTGCAACCTCTGACCAGATGTGCATTACCGAGAAACCTTTTGTGGTCAATGTGCTTCCTGAGCCTACCGTGAATATTACGGCCAACAGAACAGACATCTGCCCTGGCGAAAACGTACAACTGACAGCTTCAAGTTTCGGAGGCGAATTTGGAGCACAATATTTCAAATGGGGTGGTACGCTCCCTCAACGTACAAATAGCGAATATCATGACTCGGTAAAGACTTATTATCCGACAGAGACCACTCACAGTTATATTGTCATAGGTGCCAACAGAGCCTGTTACTCATACGATACAATAGAAATCACTATTCATGACCCCGCGTTTACGTTGGAGGCTCTCCCAGACCGTATATGTTTTGGCGATTCTGCACATTTGCAGGCTCACGGTCCTATAACGAACACATACAGATGGACTGCCAACGGTCAATTTACGAGCGACACCAACTGTATGATGTACCCAAATGTAAATTTCAACAATTACTATGGCGATTACAAAACTGTGACTTACACCGTAACCGGACGTGCCGACTTGGAGAGATGCACGACAACGAGGACTGTCACGGTGCGAATATACCGTTACCCGATTGTCAGCATCCCCGACAGTGTCGGAATATGCAATGGAAACAGTGCTTTGATTCCATTCACACATCAATATGGATGGATATACAACTACACGGGCCACAGCAATTATATTTATTGCAGTTCCAACGGGACGGACAATATCTTTGTAAACCCGACTGTCAACTCATCATACATCGTCGATGTCGCCGGAGCTGACAGTGTGTGCCACACATTTGACACTGTATCCATTTACCTATATCCGCATCCATCGGTACAAATAACCACATCCGGTGACACTATATGTGTGGGACAATCGGCCACTCTGAGTGCGACCGGTGCATACTCATACTATGTCTATGGCGGCAATTTCTCGACAAACGGATATGTCAACCAAAGTAGCTGGACAGTGACACCATCGACAACAACGACTTATTCAATTATAGGCCGTGACAGCAACAACCTTTGTGAAACAACGGTGCAAGTCACTGTGGTAGTTCTGGATTTGCCATCCATAACTCTAACTACAAACAAAAACAATATCTGCGAGGGGGACAGCGTCCTATTGACAGCAAATGGTGCAAGCAGCTACAGCTGGGATGGACAGCAGACGTTCACCACTGCCAGCAGTATATGGGTGCATCCTCCAGCACCGACAGGAACCTCCAATAATCTCACGACACTGTATACCGTCACCGGTGAGTCGACAGGAGCCACACGATGCAGCAACGTCGGAGCAGTGAATATCACTGTTCACACATATCCAACAGTGACGTTACAGACAGACGACACAATAATCTGCCGTAACGACACGGTAACATTAACGGCACATGGTGCCGACATATACCAGTGGGTTAACGGTGCAAGCTATGTCAACAACAACACGTTCAATTATTTCCCAACTGGCAACACTTCGATTGTCGTATTCGGTTCCAACGGTAGCAGATATGTCAACGGAGGTGTAGATGGACTGTGTGTCAGCAGTGACACAATAGACATTAGAGTAATGCAGCTGCCAAATGTCACCCTTTCCTCATCGTCGTATGAGAACTGCTCCGGCGACAGCGTGACACTTACTGCCACAGGTGCACTGTCATACTCATGGGACGGCCGCAACGGCAACTATACAACCGACAGCGTGTTGCTGATACTGCCCGGCAGTGGAAACTACAACCAGTATGAAGTCTTCGGCGTTGACAGTAACGGCTGTATCGGCAATGATACTGCAAGAATCATGGTTCATACCGAAAGACCAAATATCACACTCGTTGCCAACAGAGACACTATATGCTCTGTGGATACAGTACAATTGACAGCATCGGGAGCCACAAGCTATTCATGGGACAGAGGTCAGACCTACAGCACTGTCTCGACAATGGATTTCAACCTCAGTGGAGATTCGACAATAACCATCTATGGCACCAATGGCTACGGATGTCCTGACAGTACAAATATAACCATTACTGTCTATCAAATGCCTACGGTAAGGCTGACACCTAACCAGGGCGGGATATGCATTGGTGACTCTATTAGAGTTGAAGTCCATGGTGCGGCACGATACCAATGGGATGGAGAGCAGGGATTCTGGTATGACTCGGTACGTTATTTCTCGCCATCAGTGACAACCACTTACGCAGTAACCGGAGAGATAGACGGTCCGCGTTGCCAGAGCCGTGACTCAGTTGTTGTGTCGGTGTATCCCCTACCCGTCCTGCAACTGGCCACAAGTGCAACAGGTGTCTGCACTGGCGACAGTGTGACCTTCACGGCGACAGGCATCCACACCAATACCTTTAACTGGGGTAATGGCTTTGTGACGGATACATCGTACACATTCATGCCCGATACCACGAGAAGCTACACCATTGTCACAAAAAGCATAGACGGATGCGCTGACAGCGGCACGCTGAATGTAGCAGTATGGTTCCCTCACATCGCCCTCGACATTAGTGATACGACTATTTGCCTTGGCGACACAATAACAGTGACAGCTTCGTTAGGCAACACTTATTCTTTTGAGAGCAACACATCCTTCAGCAGCACGTCTGTGATGTCGTATGTTCCCGACAGCAGCTATACTTACATTGTGTATGCTCATGATGAACACCAATGCGAGATATCCGATTCGGTAAGCGTTGCAGTGTACTACTATCCTGTCACACATGTGGAGGCCCGTCGTCTTGAGTGCTGTGCCGGAGACCGTGTCTGGATTATAGCACAAGGTGCAGAAGTGTATAAATACACATGGGCACGCAATTTCTTCAATAGCGATACTTCTATTGCCGTAGAGCCTCAAGCCACAACGACATACGTGGTTATTGGAGCCACTGCCAACGAGTTGTGCCAGATATCCGACAGCGTAACCATCGTAGCATATCCATTGCCTGATGTACACCTGTCGTCAAATGCCCCAGATGTTTGCGAAGGCGACACTATCACCATAACAGCCAGCGGTGCCGACAGCTATTCATGGGATTTCGGATGGACATTCACTGACGACAGCACTTTCATTTCCGTGCCACACGTTAAGACAACATACTTTGTTTGGGGAGAGGAGCATACACACTACTGCATGAATTTCGACACCATAAGCGTGTGGTGGTATGACCATCCCCAACTGTCAATTTCAAGTGACCGAAGTGAGATTTGTGCAGGCGACAGCGTGGTTATCACAGCAGGAGGAGCCAACTTCTATCAGTGGAACGGCGACACGACACATACTGCAACAAACTTCATTGTCCTAAGTCCTGACAGCACTACGACAGTTAATGTCACTGGCGATTTGAGAGACCACTATTTCTGTACATCTGACACATCAATAACGATAACCGTATATGCTTTGCCAGAGGTCGAACTCGTTGCCGACAAATATGAATCATGCACAGGCGACACTGTCACATTAACAGCTTCAGGTGCCGCCCATTACAGATGGTACTACGATACCACTTACACTAACAACAGCATAAAACTTACCGCTCCGAGAGAGAGTTCGCGTTATATTGTTGAAGGTCGCATAGACAATATGCTTTGTGCAAGTCTTGATACTGTAGACATTACTGTATACGCTCCAGAGGTACGTATCACTGCCGACCGCAGAGAACTGTGTGACGGCGAGAGCGTAAGTATAGCACTGGCAGGTTCGGACAACTATATGTGGCATGGAGACACGATATACAGCAACGACACTGTCCGCTCATATGTACTGCATAGCGACACCACTCTTTATTTCGGAGGCGAAACTTCTAACCATCTCTGCACAAACAACGACAGCATGAGCTTCATTGTTTACCCGATTCCTGATGTCCGACTCACTGTTGAGCAGTATATGCCACTCATAATCATATATGGAACAGATGTATACGTCTATGAGCTTTGTCGTGGTGAGCGAGTGTTTCTGCATGCCGACGGAGCAACATATTACCGTTTCCTGGATGACACGACGCTGACAACGGCAAACCGTTTACGCATACAGCCACAAGCCGACACAGCATTGTATGTGCTTTATGGAGAGAATTTCAACCATATGTGTCATGAGAGCGACACAATACAGATTATCGTCAACCCGCTTCCTGTCATCACTTCGGAGGTAAGCAGCGGAGACTTGTGTGCAGGTGACAGCACCACGATAACAATGCATGGCGGTTTGTTCTACAGATGGCATGAAGATTCATTGTTTGTCACTGACAGCATCATGACGGTAGCTCCTACAGAAAACACCCAATACATCGTATGCGGTGAAAATGAATACTTGTGCCATGCCTACGATACAATCCTTGTCAACGCATACTCTGTCCCTGTTGTCAGCATTACAGCATCGGACACCATAATATGCCTCGGCGACAGCGTGCTGTTGACCGCCACAGGTGCAACAGCCTTCATATGGGGTGACGACACGGTGTCGACGACACACAATACTCTTATTATTAAACCTCAATCCGACACAACAATAACCGTCATAGGCAACAATGGCGGTGGGTTGTGCAGGGACACTGCATCGATAAGCATTGCCGTCCTGCCATTGCCGACACTGCAGCTGCAAGCATCAAAAAATATCATTTGCACCAACGACAGTGTAACGCTGACAGCTTCAGGCGACGGTACAGGCTATGCCTGGAACGGAGGCCAATCCGGCAACGACAGCATCATTACCATTTATCCCTACGGAGACACAATGATATGGGTCGGAACTACTGCCACAAACGGCTGTCAAGCATTCGACACTGTAAGCATCTCTTTCCGTTCTATGCCGAATATTGCCATTGTAGGACCTGACGAGATTTGTCTTGGTGACACTGTGACCCTTACCGCAACCGGAGGAGATCTTTTCATGTGGGACAATGACACACAGTATTCATCGGTGAACCAGAAAACGGTAAGCCCCATATCTGACACAATGTTTGTTCTGAGAGGCGTTGACAGAGACCCGGCATGTAGAAACAGCGACACCCTACACATTACGGTATACACTCCACCAACGGTGTATTTGTCAGCAACGCCCAATTCGCTATGTGCAGGTGATACAGTATCTCTCTTGGCTTCAGGTGCCGACGAATATGTATGGATGGAGAACGACTCAACATTTACAACGTCGAATAGAAACACCTACGTGGCAAGCGCAACGACAGGATATGTCGTAACAGGTTATACTCACAACAGAGTTTGCCATGCATCCGATACCGTATTGTTAAATGTCATCCAAGCACCCAATGTCACTCTTACGGCAATAGACACGGTAGTCTGCGTAGGCGCTGAAATAACTGTTTCTGCCAATGGAGCCGACAGTTATGCATGGCAAGGCAGCAGCACGTATGACAGTGACAGCACAATGACTGTCCAAATGGACAGCACAATGACTTTCTCAGTGATAGGCCTAATTGGGAACGAAGGCTGCAGCGCCGGTAGCAGTCTCACCGTGCGTGTGGTTCCTCACACCCAACCTACAGCAGTGTTTACTCCACAAAGAATCTGTATTGGTGACAGCACCACATTGCATGTCAACGGTGCATACCACTACTCACTTGACGGAGGTGCAACATTCTCGACAGACAGCATTATCACAATGACACCCACACAAAGCGACAGCTATCTTGTAATAGGATGTGGCATTGAACACGCCTGTTACGACACTGTCTCGGTAAACATCACTGTCGACACACTGCCAGTCGTGAACCTTGCCGCGAATAACGACACCGTTTGCCAAGGAAACAATGTCGTATTGACTGCAATCGGAGCAAACACCTACGCTTGGAACGGCAGCACCACATTTGGGAATTCCACGACAACAATAGTCTCGCCAAGCGAAACAACAACATTTTATGTCTCTGGACGTAACACCCATGGTTGTATAGGAAGTGACAGCGTCATTGTCAATGTGGCTCAACTGCCAACGGTAGTTCTTACAGCCAGCAGTACTGAGATATGCAATGGCGACAGCATAATCCTTACAGCTTCAGGAGCCGACAGTTACTTCTGGCACAATGTGACAGGAGTTAACAATATTGTTGTCTACCCGACAACAAACACCACATATATTGTGAGCGGTTCCAACAATGACGGCTGCAGCAAGAACGACACAGTAAGTGTCACTGTCAATCCTGTACCGCAAATTACACTGAATGGCCCGACACAGGTATGCGACGGCAGTTCATACACTTTGCACGTATCAGGTGCCAACCAGTATTCGTGGCACAATACATCAAATTTCAGCAGCTCGGATAGCCTGACAGCAACAATCCACAGCAATACAACTGTCGTGGTATACGGACGTAACAACAATTCAAACTGCTACGGTAACGCATCGATAGCCATCGAAAAAATAGACAATCCCACTGTGGAGATTCAAGGTGCATCGCTATGGTGCGAAGGTGACGAAGTACTGCTTCGTGCTGAAGCGTCCGACGGTACGTCCGTATTATGGACATCGTCACCTGAAGACAACACGCTCTTTGGACAGACAACGGCACCAATTATCCACGTGACACCATCGCAAGCGACCACCTACAGCGTACAGGCTACACGAATCAGCTCTCCATATTGTACATCCACTGTAGCTCAGATAGACATCAACTTCGAGCCTCGTCCCGTACTTACTCTCGAAATATCTGAAGACTCCGTATGCGAAGGTGACCAGATTACCGTGACTGCCCATGGTGCTGATTTGTATTCATTGAACTATTCTCAGAACTACGACGCAGATTCCGTATTCATACTAATTCCTGCACACAGTTCAAACATCGTTATCATCGGTTCAACGGGTGACAGGCTTTGCTCTACCACCGACTCTATATGGGTGGAAGTCTTTGACAAGCCAACTATTGCCATTGATGGCGATGACAGCAGCTGTATTGGTTATATCGCCACCCTGAAGGCCATATCGACACACGACAACTTCACATGGCGTTCAGAACCACAAGACATCACACTGCAGATGCAAGTCCACAACAGCGAAATAACTGTAGGACCTGTTCAAGACACACGCTATTATGTTGTCGTCGAGAATGGTGCATGCCGTGTTGAGGCTGCAAAAACATTGCTCGTCGGTCCTATGCCAAGTTCATATGGTGTCAGCGACCCACCCAAGGCCCACAGAGGTGAGACTAATGTCAACTTCATAGACTTGAGCGTTAACGCCAAAGGCCGCACATGGATATTCCCTGACGGATACCGCAGTTCGGACGAACGTATACCTTACAATATCCCAGCCGATATCGACTCATTTGCAGTGACACTTATCGCATATAACGGTGGATGTCGTGACACCTCCATTGTCGAAGTCGACATTCTTGATGATGAACTATGGGCTCCTAACGCCTTTACTCCTGGTGAGAGCAACAACAACCTCTTCTTTGTCAAATTGCACAATATCGACAATTTCCATATGGATATCTACAACCGACAAGGAGTCCTTGTATTCTCCACAGACGACATGGAAGAAGGCTGGGATGGAACATATAAAGGCCAACCATGTCCACAGGCAGCATATGTTTACATCATCAGTGCAGAGCCTAAAGGCAAGCCTGGCGAATCATTCCACTACAAAGGCTCATTCCTGTTGTTAAGATAATTATGAATTAAAAGTTTTTCAGCAATATGTACACCATAGTAAAAAAAGAACAGCTTACAGACAACATCATACTCATGGATATAGAGGCTCCATGGATTGCAGCTTCCGGTTTACCTGGACAGTTTGTGATTGTCATACCTCACGACCGTGGGGAACGAGTACCTTTGACAATTTGTGACATCGACAAACAGAAAAAGACTGTCACCATTGTCTTTCAAATCGTAGGAGAGTCCACGCAGCGGATGGCTGCGATGAAGCAAGGCGACAAATTGTTCACCATTGTCGGTCCTTTGGGTGGCAAAGCTGAAGTCATGAAGATTGCTGAAGAAAATCCTGCAAAGGATAAAAGGTTCCTTTTCGTCGCCGGAGGTGTTGGAACTGCACCTGTATATCCTCAGGCAAAATGGGCTCATAGCGAAGGAATAGCTTGCGATGTTATAATTGGCGCCCGCAACAAGGATTTGCTATTCTTCGAGGACAAGATGCGTCAGGTCTGCGACAACCTGTACCTTATGACCGACGACGGAAGTTACGCCGAGAAAGGCCTTGTCACTGACAAAATAAAACAGCTTGTTGAAAGCGGCATACATTATGACTGCTGCATTGCCATAGGACCATTGCCCATGATGAAGTTTGTATCTCTACTCACCAAGCAATATGCTCTTCCTACTGTCGTATCCATGAATTCGATGATGGTCGACGGAACAGGAATGTGCGGAGCCTGCCGTGTTTCTGTCGACGGCAAAGTGCGATTCACCTGTGTTGAAGGACCGGAATTCGATGGTCATAAAGTGGACTTCGACGAGGCCATGCGGCGTCTATCTCGTCCTGACAGTAAGAAATACCGTATCGCCACAGACGAAAGCGGTCACAACTGCAACCTCTCAGAAGCCGTCAATGTACAACTCAAAAAAGAAGACGGCGTTTCTGTTCATATTTCCGAATCCCAAAAACAAGACACCCATCGCCAGCGGCCAGAAGAACAGGACCCCAAAGTCAGAATACACAACTTCGACGAGGTGTCCAAGGGCTTTACCGAGCAACAGGCAATCGCCGAGGCAAAACGATGCCTAAACTGCAAACGTCCCATGTGCGTAACCCAATGTCCGGTAAGCATTCACATCCCCGAGTTTATTTCCGCTGTTGCCAACGGTGATTTCACTAAAGCAGGAGAGATAATTGCACAAGACTCCACTCTGCCTGCCGTATGCGGACGTGTATGCCCTCAAGAAACCCAGTGTGAAGGTTCTTGCATTCTCGGTCGCAAAGGCGAACCTATTGCCATAGGTGCATTGGAACGCTTCGTGGCCGATTGGAACCGCGAAAACAACAGCACTTCCAATATAACAACTATTACAAATGACAACAGTTCCAAGAAGAAGGTGGCAATTGTCGGAAGTGGCCCTTCTGGATTGACATGTGCAGGCGATTTGGCCAAACAGGGATTTGATGTCACCATTTTCGAGGCTCTTCACCATGCCGGTGGTGTGTTGGTCTACGGCATTCCAGAATTCCGTTTACCGAAACAGAAAGTTGTGGCTCCCGAAATCAATAATCTCAAAAAACTCGGAGTTAAGATTGAAACCAATGTTATTATCGGCAAGAGCGTTACCATTGACGAGCTCTTTGACAAACACGGCTTCAATGCCATATACATAGCATCCGGTGCCGGTCTGCCGAAATTCATGGGCATTCCCGGAGAGACACTTGTCGGAGTAGTCTCAGCCAACGAGTTGCTTACCCGTACCAACCTTATGCACGGCTACGACGAAAAATATGACACCCCCATTATGCTCGGCAAGCGTGTAGTTGTCGTTGGAGGCGGCAATGTC
Organism: Bacteroidales bacterium; assembly: GCA_017613375.1. GTDB lineage: Bacteria > Bacteroidota > Bacteroidia > Bacteroidales > P3 > Colimorpha. Next base: position 11,384 of record JAGADZ010000009.1, read on the forward strand.
GCTATGGATGCCGCACGTACCGCACGCCGTCTTGGATGTGAGGTAACCGTTGTGTACCGTCGTGGAGAAGAGGATATGCCTGCAAGAAAAGAGGAAGTCCACCATGCCAAAGAAGAAGGTATCATATTCATGTTCCAGACAAACCCTGTCGCCATAATCAACGACGGCAACGGCAATGTCGGTGCCCTGCAACTTGTCCGTATGGCCATGGGCGAAGCAGGTACCGACGGCCGCAGACGCTTTAGCACCATCGAAGGCAGTGAATTCGAACTCGAGGCCGATAATGTGGTTATTGCTCTCGGAACGAGCCCCAACCCTCTTATTAAAAGCACTACACCCGGACTGCAATGTGCACCATGGGGAGGTATCACAGCTGATGAGACAGGGCTCACATCACGCGAAAACATATATGCCGGAGGCGATGCCGTCAGTGGCGCAGCAACTGTAATATTGGCAATGGGCGCAGGCCGTCAGGCCGCAAAAGCCATTGCTGAGAAACTCAAATAAAAAAAGCAATTCATAATATAAAGAAATGATTCACAACTTATTCGCACTAATCTATCTCTTAGGACCTCTTTTCGGTCTTTGGTTCATTTTCAAGAAAGCCGGTGTTGCACCGTGGAAAGCCATTATCCCGATATACAACATCGTCATGTGGATAAAAGTATGCGGCAAAGATTGGAAATGGTATATCTATTTCCTTATTCCCGCCATCAACATTTTCACTTATCTGCTTCTCGTTGTGGAGACTGCAAAGGTTTTCAAACGTGACGGTCTTGGAGAACAAACACTCGCAGTCCTTTTCCCCTTTGCCTATCTCCCCTATCTCGGATTAAGCAAACTACAATATCACGACCCTCTCACGCTTGAAAAAGTCAAGCACTCCTCTGCCAGAGAATGGCTCGATGCCATCATCTTTGCCCTTGTTGCCGCGGTATTGATACGTGGCAATGTCATGGAGTTCTACAATATTCCATCATCCTCCATGGAGAAATCGCTCATGGTCGGAGACTATGTCATGGTCAGCAAGCTTGCCTACGGTCCCCGTTCAGCCATGACCCCTCTTTCCTTTCCACTAGTGCACAATGTGCTCCCATTATCAAAAGGCAATGTGGAGTCCTATCTGAAATGGATTCGTCTGCCCTATCATCGCTATCCAGGTCTGCATAGTGTCAACCGTTTCGATGCAACCGTATTCAACTACCCCGACGGCGACACCGTCTGTACCGCTTTCCAGAGCAACAGATCCTATCACGACTTGGTTCGTGAATACGGACGCGAAGCTGTCCTTTCCAAAGCCAACAGTCCCATATTTGGAAAAATCGTTGTACGTCCCGTCGACAAGCGGGAAAATTTCATAAAACGTTGCATCGGTCTACCAGGCGAGACCATCGAGATAAGAGACCAGCAGGTATACATCAACGGCAAACCTCTCGAAAATCCTGAAGAGCTGCAATTCAATTATGCCGTGCTGATGAAGGAAAGCTTTGCCGACTTTTGCCAATCCTTCCCCTCCTCCAGCAATGGCGGTCTCGCAGAAGCCAAATTCCAGAAAGACACCCGTTCATTTATTTCCATAGGTGTATCCATCGAAGACTGCCAGAATTCAATGGCTATTTACACCTATCTCTATCTTACCGAATCTCAGCTCAACAATGCGATGAAGTACTCAGAATTCATCACTATTGAGCCCATGTCCCATCGAAAGAGCGACTCACTAATCTTCGTTCGTCTCTCACCACGATACAAATTGCTTGATTCCTACGAACAACAAATCAAGATAGAGAATGCATTCCGTGGACTCTATAACGATTTAAGCATAACAGAGCCCACCGAACTCTATTACACCATACCCATGACAAAACGAATGGTCAATCTGTTGTCCTCCAATCCCGAAGTCGCCGAGATTATTCCTCTCTCCGCTATGAAGGGTTACAGTGATATGGAATATTTCCCACACGCCAAAGGATTCCAGTGGTCCGTAGACAATTTCGGTCCTCTTACAATCCCTGCCAAAGGCACCACCGTCAATCTCACCATAGACAATCTCCCGATATACAAACGCATTATCGAAGTCTTCGAGAACAATAAACTCGAGATTTCAGGCAACAAGATAATCATCAACGGCAAGGAGACCACACAATATACCTTCAAGATGGATTACTATTGGATGATGGGCGACAACCGTCACAACAGTGCAGACAGCCGTTTCTGGGGTTTTGTCCCCGAAGACCATATTGTGGGACGTGCATCAGCCATAGTATTCTCTCGCGACAAAGAACAAGGCAATATCCGCTGGAGAAGGATACTCAAGACAAAACTATAAGATTGCTTAATTGTGGTACTGTGATATTGTTTGAATGAGGGAACGCCTAAATGTATTCCTATATAACTTATTAGGAATCATAATCTCATTTACATACTCAGCCTATTCACACACTCTAAAAGGACCTCCTTATCATGTTCCCACGACAGTTCCTCTGACGCCTTTTTGAACTTATTTTCTCTTTCCTCACGAGGTATCTGCTCCCAATAAGCAAGAGCCTCCGAGATATATCTCGCCAACACTTCCGGACTATACTCCACGTCCTTTAATGACATTTGTTTTATATCTGAGGAATCCGTTCCTCCTTCAATGTTCTCTGTTCTCCGTTCAAAAGATGGCACCAGACTGCCGATACCGTATTCTTCAACGACCCTGTGTATCTCAGGGAAATCAGTAGCCAATACCGGAACACCAGACTGTACAAAATCTGCAATACGGTTTGGTAGTGAATAATAATAATTCAATCCCCTGTTTTCCAGTAGAGAGAGTCCCAGGTCTGCCAAAGGCGTTATATGGTGAAGGACCGAAGGCTCTACACGCCCCAAAAAAGTGACACATCCCTCAAGGCTTCTGCGTTCAACATCCTTTACCAGAGCATCATATACGTCACCCACTCCAGCAATTACAAGATGACACTGCGGCAGGTGTGGCATAGCATCAATAACCCATTCCAGGCCCCGTCCTACATTCACAGCGCCCTGATAAAGCAGAATTTTCTTGTCAGATGGAAAAACTTTGGCGAAATCCCCACATTCCACGCATTCCGTTTCGTACCTCATCGGCACATTGCGGACAACGCCCATTTCCAATCTATATCGTTCCATATAAATATCAGCAATTGAACGGCATACCGTCACCGCCGCCGCTCTGGGCTTCATCTTTTGAATTTTAGGAAAGATATGATTCTCTATACCCATCCAGAACCTCTTCACACCATTGCGGCCCACCAGCTCCGGAACCTCAGGAAACATCTCATGGGCATCGAAAAACAAAAGCTTACCTCTTATCTTTGCTGCGTAATAATTTGCCAACAAAGTATCCGTATCATTGGAATAAAAAATATCAGCCTTAGAAAAAATCAGTCGCAAAAAAAGTCTAATATTATATTCCGCATAAAATACAGCTTTTTTCCTAAACAAAAGACGCATCCTCACCGTCTTGTAATTCCTATTCAAAGGACCGCTGTCAGCCAACCGACGTCCCACAAGTGTCACAGAATATCCCGCATCACATAATGCAGTACACGACCTGTGGACCCTTTGATCCGTCACAAGGTCATTTATGACTGAAACTATTACTCGTCGCTGTTTAGTGGGCATCAAACTCTATGATTAAAGTATTTTTCAAATATTTAAACTCGTCAATGGCTTTAAATACAAAGTGCAAATTTACGACTTTTTTTAAATATCCCGTCTACATATTATTACCACTCAGATTTTGGAAGTAAAGGTTGAATTACTATTATATAATGTATAATATAAAAAGAATAATAAAAAAATTTTGACGTATAAAGAAAAGTTATTACTTTTGCATCTGATAACATTATGGAGCCTTGCCTGCTTCATAAATTCAATTTGAAAGAAATACAGAAAGATATATGAAGAATTTAGTTATTGTTGAGTCCCCTGCGAAAGCGAAAACCATTGAGAAATTTCTCGGCAAAGATTACGAAGTTTTGTCCAGTTATGGCCATATCCGCGATTTGGCCAAGAAAGAAATGAGCATTGATGTAGACAACAATTACGAACCCGAGTATCAAATATCGGAAGAAAAAACCAAACTTGTCGCCGACCTTAAAAAAGCCGCAAAAAACGCTGATATGGTTTGGCTCGCTTCCGATGAAGACCGTGAAGGAGAAGCCATCGCATGGCACCTCCGCGAAACTTTAGGACTGAAACCCGAGAAAACCAAACGTATTGTATTCAACGAAATCACTAAAAATGCCATTTTACACGCCATCGAGAATCCCCGTGATATAGACATGAATCTTGTCGACGCACAGCAGGCTCGCCGCGTATTGGACCGCCTCGTCGGTTATGAAATCAGTCCTATTCTCTGGGCCAAAATCAAACCCGCCCTCAGTGCAGGAAGAGTCCAGAGCGTCGCCGTCCGCCTTATCGTAGAGCGTGAAAACGAGATACATAATTTCGTATCCCAAAGCTATTTCCGTGTTACTGCGTCATTCCATAACGGTGATAGCAGCAGAAATCTTATTGCCGAACTGAGCCGCCGCTTCGACACAGAGAAAGAGGCTGAAGCATTCCTTAAGAGCATCACGGACAGCAGTTTCAAGGTGACAAAAGTCGAGACAAAGCCTGCACGTCGCAGTCCTGCACCACCGTTCACGACCTCCACACTACAGCAGGAAGCCAGCCGTAAACTCGGATATTCCGTAGCACGTACGATGCAGATAGCCCAACAGCTTTACGAATCAGGATTCATCACCTATATGCGTACCGACTCCACCAACCTCAGCGAGTTGGCACTCGGGATGGCGAAGAAACAAATTGCCGAGATGTATGGTGATAAATATGTAAAAACACGCCGTTACCATACAAAAATCAAAGGTGCCCAGGAAGCACACGAGGCTATCCGCCCGACCTACATGGACAATCTCGAAATAAATGCTGACGCAGCCCAGCGCAGACTCTATGAACTGATTTGGAAACGTGCCATCGCTTCCCAAATGGCTGACGCAGAACTTGAAAAAACGACCATAGAGATTACCATCGACGGACAGAAAGAGCACCTCTGCTGCTCCGGTGAACAAGTGATGTTTGACGGATTCCTTAAAGTATATTTTGAATCAACCGACGACGAGGAAGAAGAGAATCCAAACCATCAGCTTCCACCAATGAAGAATGGTACAGTATTGACTCTCGAACGAGCCGATGCGACACAGCACTACACACAGCATCCCTCTCGCTATACTGAAGCAAGTCTTGTAAAGAAACTTGAAGATCTCGGTATCGGCCGTCCCTCGACCTATGCTCCGACTATTTCGACAATCCTCAAGCGTGAATATGTAATAAAAGAGGACAGAGGGCCACACAGCGTGAATATCACAACCCTCTCTTACGAACCCGAAAAGGGAATACAACGCACAGAAAAAGTAGAGAATATCGGTGCCGAAAAAGGCAAGCTATTCCCGACAGACATCGGAACAATCGTCAACCAGTTCCTCATGGAGCACTTCACAGAGATAATGGATTACAATTTCACTGCGAAAGTGGAGAAAGACTTCGACGACGTCGCCAATGGCACACAAGCTTGGCGTGACGTAATAGGACAATTCTACACACCTTTCCATCGTAATGTGAAACAAACACAGAGTCACAGCAAACGCACCAACGGTGAACGTCTACTGGGTACCGACCCCGTATCTGGAAAGAAAGTCTACGCAAAAATCGGCCGTTACGGCACTTTGATTCAGATAGGCGACACCAACACCGATGAGAAACTGAAATTTGCTTCCATGAAGAAAGGCCAGAGTATTGAAAACATTACACTGGAAGAAGCCCTCGACCTATTCACTCTACCACGTACAATAGGCTCGTTTGAAGGCGACGATGTGGTCGTAAGCATTGGACGCTTCGGACCATATGTCCGTCATGACGGCAAATTCTATTCCCTATCCAAATCCGATGATCCCTACACGGTAACACTTGAACGTGCCATCGAAATCATTAGTGTAAAACGTGCACAGGCTTTAGAGAAAGAACGTCTCAAAGACCTTTTCCCTCATGAAATCGGAGAATATGAAGGTGAGAAAGTAGTATCGAATATCGGTAAATTCGGACCATACCTTACATACAAGTCCGATAACTACAGAATGCCAAAGACCGGCTTTGATCCTCTGACAATCAGTCTCGCAGATGCCGTTGCTATCATTCGCGAAATGCAGGAGAAGAAAAAAAGCAAAAAGAAAAAATAAGGCTACTCCTTTAGGGGAAATATAACTCAAATGCTTAAAGAGCCATTGTTCTTTAAGCATTTTTTATTACGGTTGATTTCATATCAGAGCACCAATGAGTGGAAATCACTCATCAATGTGGGAAATAAGGAAAATCAGATGGTCGTTTTTAAGTGATTCCAATGTTTTCTTGAAATTGGCACGGGCTGGAGCATCCATCCATGCTGTCGGTTCATCGAATATCAAAATGGGAGCATTTGAATACAACTGTCTCGCGAGTGCTATACGTTGCCACTGACCCATGCTTAGCTCTTCGCCGTTGTCAAACTGACGTCCAAGAGGGGTGTCAAGTCCGTCACCGAGGCTGTCGACAACACTCTGGGCATCGGCGAGACGGATAGCTTCTGCGAGTCTTCGGACATCGTCTGCATCGTTGATATCTCCAAAAGTGATATTCTCCTTAGCAGTGAAATAGAATTGGACATAATCTTGGAAAATAGCACTGATATTATGCCGCAGTTCCCCGACATCGAATGCACGGACATCTATCCCATTTATTCGAACAGCACCAGACTGAGGGTCGTACAGACGCAAAAGCAGTTTTAGAAGAGTAGTCTTTCCAAACCCATTCTCACCAGTGATGCGTGTAATTGTTCCATATTTGGCAGACAACGAGAAATGTGACAGTGTCGGATGTTTCATGTCTGGATAAGAGAAGGTCACATCATCGAAATCAACTCTCTCTATCTTTTCCGGGAACGGTTTCGGGTTGTCCGGATTTACAATGGACGGTTTTAGCTCAAGGAATTCAAACAAATTGTTGATAAAGAGTTTATGCTCGTACAGCCCACCGACACCCCCGACGAGATTGTTAAGATAGCCTTGCCCTCTACGGAACGCCTCGAAGAGCATTACGAAAGAGCCTATAGAAAGCGTCCCCGTAACCGTGGGGCGTACCAAGAAAAGCAAAACGGCACCAAGAGCCAATGTCTCGAACACTGCCGTCAATGCATCATACACTGCCAGACGACGTGAAATGTGCAACAGTTGAGTCACTAGGTCTTTTCGGATAGAGAGATAACGTTCTCGGAAATACGAGGCAAGACCGAATGAACGTACCTCCTTTGCATAATTGCGATTTGAAAGCAGTTGTCCGTAGTATACACTGCGACGCATGCTCTGAGTTGTTTCTCGACGGAAACGATATATTCGACGCGATTTATATAAACGGACAAAGAATGTTGGAATCACAGCAATAATCATAACAACGATAACCTGCCATGATGTGACAGCAAACATAGCAGCGACACCTATCATAGACACAGATGCGCCAAAGACCGCCACGACATTCTCGAGAATACGTATAGGTCTGAATGCCGCCTCCTGCTGTGCACGATGGAATGTGTCATGATATTCAGGGTTGTCGTAGTAAGCCATATCCAGACGCACGGATTGTGTCTGGATAAGATTATTAATATAATCAATAAGTTTCTGTGTGAGGACGTCGTTATTGACTGTGTTCAGCACCCCTATGAGACGGTTTAACAAATAAATTGCACAGAAAGCCAAGAGGCAAAAAAGCAGTTTTTCAGGCAACAGCCCATCCCCTGTTTTACCTATCCCTGCAAATTCCGTAACACCGTCAACCAGTAATTTCAACACATAAAGGCTGACCAGTGGCAACAGACTTGTACATAATGTATAAAAGAGCTTAAGTATTAAGTTCTTATTATCACATTGCCATATCAGTTTAAACGCCTTTATCATTAAACAATCTTCTCTTATTAGTTAACACCTATCAATATTCCCTCGAAGCCCGTTTATTTCTTATTTACAACGAGAGAGCCATTGATGTAATCGATGACCGTTACAGTCTGACCTTTTTCAATATATCCAATCTGTGCCACTGCGTCATAATTACGTCCATCTATAGTTATTTTTCCTGCAGGACGGAGAATTGTGGCTGCTATTCCCGTAGCACCTATGAGATTCTTTTCTTTGTCGGCAGCGACAGTGAAGCCTTCGTCAGTGCTTTCAGTAGTATTTAGAGCGAGGCCTCCAAACAGAGTACTCTCAAAGAGTTTTTTCCCGAGAAAGATGCTGAGCGGTAACGAAATCGCCAATGCCACCATGACTATCATCAGCCTGTTGCCAATCAATGAAGCCGGAATGCCTGAGAAATCAAATCCCACATTGCCTATCAAACTGAACACAAGCCCTGCCACAAGGCAGATAATACCAGATACGCCGGCAACGCCGAACCCTGGAAAAACGAATATTTCCAAGATAATCAATACAATTCCCGCCAAAAAGAGCAGAATCTCCCAATATGCGGCGAGACCTTCAAGGTATAGAGGAGCAAAATACAGAGCTGCCGCCGACAAAGCCAAAATCAGAGGGAATCCAATGCCCGGCTGTTGCAGTTCAAAGTATATACCACCAATTATAAGCATTATCAGAATACCAGACACTATGGGTGTTACCAGAAAACCTATCAATTTGTCAAGGAAAGTATAGCGCTGTTCTTTAATCACATATTCTTTAACACCAGCATGTTTCAACAGTTCAGAGACATTCTCAACTTCCGCTTCGCAATATCCATACTCAATAGCCTCTGACGTGGTGAATGTCAACACCTTGCCACTGTCAGAAACTCCCGCAACATATATATCCGGATCCACCATAGCCTGTGCTATATCAGGACGACGACCGCGGGCTTCTGCTGTCGTCCGCATCATTGAACGCATATAACTCTGATATTTGTCTGGTTGCACCGTACCCGTCTGGTCCACAACTGTTGCTGCACCAATAGAAGAGCCACTGTGCATAAAAATCGAATCACAAGCAATAGATATTAATGCACCGGCAGAAGCAGCATTGTTGTCAATATATGCCCATACAGGAATCGACGACTGTAAAAAGGCTGTCCTTATCTTGTCTGCATCATCGAGGGTACCTCCGAATGTATTAATATGCACAATAATAATATCAGCCTTGCAATCTTTGGCTTCCTCCATGGCTTTCTCCACTCGCAAAGATGCAGGAGGTGCAATCTCTTCATCGATGGCAAACTTGTAAACAAGTTTCCGGGGAGCGTTCTGTGCCATTAAAACATGAGAACCAAAAACAAAAAAAGCAATCAAACAATATTTTACCAATACTTTAAATAAATGCATATATCTATCAATTATTCAATAAATAAATCATTTTAAAAACTCTTTCACACATCCCACCATTTCATCAAAGACCCTCGGATTAGCGGCTATTATTTCAGCCCCGTGCAACCAGTTTTCGCCTCCGCCGAAATCCGACACTTTCCCTCCCGCCTTCTCCACTATGTAAGCACCGGCTGCAACATCATAAGGTTTCAATCCATATTCATAGAATGCATCAGCACGCCCACATGCTGTATAAACCAAATCCGCAGCAGCAGACCCTAAACGACGAACCCCATGGGAGTTTTGCATAGTCCATTCAAGCAGACGCATATACTGAGACAGCAATGCAAAATCCGAGTACGGAAAACCTGTGGCAATCAGCGAATCATATAGTGTTGGAACCGTTGAGACACAAATAGGCTTACCATTCAACCTTGAGGTGAAATCATCACGACATGCCGAGAAACACTCATCAGCCCATATTTCATGAACGACACCAAGCGACATAATTGGTCTGTTCTGTTCTTTAGATAGCATGTTGTCCTGCAACGCTATAGACACACATACCGGAGCAAATCCATGAATATAGTTTGTCGTGCCATCAAGCGGGTCAATAATCCAAGTAAAACGTTCAGAGCCATTAGAGGTAGCCGTTCCTTCCTCTGCGATAAAACCCGCTTCAGGTAATAGCCTATGTAGTTTTTCCACAATACGTCTTTCTGACTCTTTATCATAACGTGTAACATAATCATGAACCCCTTTTGACTGAGAGTCAACAGAGTTCAGCTTGACACGTTCGTCTCGCAAGAATGAGCCTGTTTGACGGGCGAGTTCGCACACCTCGTCACATAGTTGCTTGTAGTCCATCCTGAGTTTTTTCTTCTAAACGACAAAGCATCAATATTATTATATTAGACAAACAATAAAAAAAGATTAATAGCGTTTTTTACAACTAAAACAGAAACAATATGCAGAGAGTAAAACTCAGAGCCATGGAACCAGACGATATCAATGTCATATACCGTTGGGAGAATGATCCTGCGATATGGGTATATAGTGCTGCACACCAACCTTTTTCGAGGCATACACTTGAAAAATTCATTGAGGAATCAGCTTGCAACGACATCTACACCTCCCGACAACTGCGGCTAATGGCCGATTCCAACGATATCACCATTGGATGTATAGACTTATACGATTATGACCCATTCCATCGCCGTGCTGCAATAGGCATATTGATAGACAAGGGCTTCCGAAACAAAGGATTTGGAACCGCCATACTGAAAGAGATAGAATCATTTTCAGCAACACACTTGAACATACATCTCCTATACTGCTGTGTTGCAGAGGATAATACAGCCAGCATCAGGCTCTTCAAAGGATGTGGATTCCACGAGACAGGCGTCAAAAAAGAATGGCTATGGGACGGTGAGGAATGGACAGACGCCATTGAATTACAAAAAATCATTGCACAATAGACTGCCATGAGCAAAAAAACAAGAAAAAACAAGAAAAGTCGTAAAATAGACCTTATAATCGGCATTGTCTGTTCCGTAGTGGTACTCGGGATTATCGCTCTTCTTGTTATTCTGAGGAGTCAAAAGCTCTCCAATAGCGAAACCGTGACATTATATATCCCTACAGGTTCAGACTACAGTGCTGTAGTCGATTCCTTAGACGCACATCATTGCATCGACAACCATGCTGTTTTCAACACACTATCCAGAATCCGGAAATACAGCGGTCATGTAAAAAGCGGGTGTTACAAACTCAAGCCCAGAACACCTGTCTGGAGTGCACTCACGAAACTCTACTATGGCAATCAAGACGCTGTAAGTGTCACAATCAACAAATACAGAACGAAACAGACGCTGTGTGAATACATATCCAAGCGTCTGGAAATGAATGCCGATGAATTATTATATGCATTGAACGACAGTGTTACCTGTGCCAAATACGGTTATACCACTGAGAATATCATGGGAATGTTTATCCAAAACACCTACGATATCTATTGGAATTGCAGTGTGGAAAAATTGATGGAGCGGATGCACAAAGAATCGGAAAAATTCTGGACAAACGGACGAATAAGAAAATGCAACAAATTGAATCTCTCCGCAAATGAAGTCATTGTCTTAGCTTCAATCATTGAAGAAGAGAGCAACAAAAACGACGAAAAACCAGACATAGCCAGTGTGTATCTTAACAGAATCCGTAAAGGGATGTTGCTTCAGGCAGACCCAACACTGAAATACGCCTTAGGGGACTTCACCATCAGACGCCTTCTCAACAAGCATATGGAAGTTGAAAGTCCCTACAATACATATAAATACAAAGGCCTACCTCCCGGACCCATATGCATCCCGAGTATTGCATCCATTGATGCCGTGCTACAGAACAAACAGACCGACTACCTGTATTTCTGTGCAAAGGCTGATTTCTCGGGCTACCATGCCTTTGCCGCAACACTTGCAGAACATAATGCCAATGCAGCGGCATTTCATGCCGAAATGAACAAAAGAAAAATATACAAATAGCTTTTTCTTTGCATAAAAAAACAGTTAATTGGTTATAAAGATACATTACATCACAGCCATAGCATATAATTAATCGTATCAAATATTGTTCTGACATTGTTTTTATTACAAGCCAAGAGAAAAAAATAATTTGTCAGTATCGGAAAAAGTAGTACTTTTGCAATTGGGTAAGTCTTATACGGTCAGCTCCCATTGAATCCCCCAGGGTAGGAATACAGCAAGGGTGTTTGGTTGTAGCGACGCGATATAATCA
>JAGADZ010000010.1 GCA_017613375.1 Bacteroidales bacterium
TGGTACCGCATGCCGGAGTCGAACCGGCGATCTACTGCGTGAGAGGCAGTTGTCCTGGACCACTAGACGAATGCGGCAGTTGAGAGTGTTTCTTCTGTGAGAAATCGGGTGCAAAAGTACAACTTTTTTTTGATTGGAACGATTTTTAATAAAAAAAGTTTTATTTAATATTGTAAATTGTTTGTTTATAATATATTGATGTAAAAGAAATAGAGTATCTCCATCGTAGCAATGCATGAGAGATACTCTATTTCGAATGACGGATTTTAGAAAATCACGTTATTTTTTCTAATACAAATATGGCTCTGTTTCGGTGAAGGAAATGAGTTTTGTTTGCACTCAAATCACGCCATATTATGGAAGACGTTGACGACATCGTCGTCGGCTTCAAGACGTTCTATAAGCCCGTTGACATCTTCCTGCTCTTCTTCGCTCAATTCGCGTAGGGTCAGTGGTATACGCTCAAATTTGAATGATTTTATTTCATATCCGTGGTCTTCGAGATATTTCGATATGGGGCCGTAGTTCTTGAAGTCGGCATAAATCATTATCTCGTCTTCGTCACGGAATACTTCATCTATGTCGCAGTCTATCAGTTCCAACTCCAGCTCGTCCATATCGATACCTTCTTTCCAGACAACCACGAAACTGCATTTGCGCTCGAAAAGGAAATCGTTCATGCCCATGGTGCCGAGTTCTCCTTTGCCGCGTACGAAAGCGGCACGGATATTGGCAACGGTTCGTGTGGGGTTGTCGGTGGCTGTCTCAACAACAAAGGCTGTGCCGTGAGGCCCTTTGCCGTCATATACCACTTCTTTGTAGGCCGATTTGTCTTTCTCTGTGGCACGTTTTATGGCACGCTCCACATTCTCTTTTGGCATGCTCTCGCTCTTGGCGGTCTGCATAAGCAGTCGCAGACGCAGGTTGCTCGATGGATCGGGACCGCCGGCAAGTACGGCCAGCTCTATCTCTTTGCCTATCTTGGTGAAGGTACGGGCCATATGTCCCCACCTCTTTAGTTTTCTCGCTTTGCGATATTCAAACGCTCTTCCCATTTTTTTACCTTATCTGTTGTTGTTTGTTTATTACGAATTAATATGGTGATTCGATGTTTTTTTTAATCAAGCCCCTGTTTCTCATCAGTGCCTTTGGTGTAGGCTCCTGTCCGCGGAATTCTATGTAGAGTTTCATGGGCTCTACGGTGTTGCCGTGCGACAGAATGTTACGGAACTTCTTGGCAAGTACGGGGTTGTAGAGGTCGCCGCTCTCGCGGAATGCTTCGAAGGCATCGGCATCGAGGATGGCTGTCCAGGTATAGCTGTAGTAGCCTGCCGAGTATCCGCCACTGAAGATATGCTGGAAGTAGGGGCTCTTGTAACGGCTGATGATTTCGGGTATTAGACCGATTTTAGCCATAGCCTTGTCTTCGAAATCGGGCAGCGTAATCTTTGTGGGTTCGGTGATACTGTGATAATCCATGTCGAGCAGAGAAGCTGCTAAAAGCTCAGTGTTGATGAATCCCTGTCCGTAAGTGGCGGCAGCTTCGATTTTGGCTATGAGGCTGTCGGGAATGGCTTCGCCGGTCTTATAGTGGCGTGCATATTCTTTCATCACCTGGGGATGACGGCACCAGTTCTCCATGACCTGACTGGGCAGCTCCACGAAGTCCCTTGGCACATTGGTCCCGCTCAATGAACGGTAGTGGCAACGGGAAAGGATACTGTGCAGGCAATGCCCGAATTCGTGGAACAGGGTCTCTGATTCATCGAAATTCAGCAGTGCGGGCTTGCCATCGGTGGGTTTGGAGAAGTTGCATACCATGGAGATAATTGGTATGACGTTGTTGCCTTCGGCATCGACATACTGCTCGCGGAAATTGGTCATCCAGGCTCCGCTGCGTTTGCTCTTGCGTGGATGGAAATCCATGTAAAGGATGGCAATGACGTTGTCGCCTTCGAGGACTTCATAGCTTATAGCATCGGGGTCGTATTTCGGCAGCTCTTTGTTTTCGCGGAAGGTGATTCCGTACAGTTTATTGGCGACATCGAAAGCACCTTGTTTTACGTTCTCAAGCGAGAAATAGGGGCGAATCTGGTTATCGTCGAGGTTGTAACGTTCGGTGCGGAGTTTCTCGCAGTAGTAACGCCAGTCCCAAGGCTGCAACTTAGCACCGGGGATGTCATTCTCGAGCATCTTCTGGTATTCGGCACATTCCTCTTTGGCTTTTTTCAGTGCCGGAGTCCAGATGTCCATCAGGCATTTGTACACCGCCTGGGGCGTTTTTGCCAGACAGTCGTCAAGGGTATAGGCGGCATGACTCTCGAATCCCAGGATCTGAGCTCTCTCAAGACGAAGATTGACGATGCTGTCTATCAGGACACTGTTGTCGTATTTCGTGCCGGGAGCACAGCGGTCGGCATACTTGTGCCACATCTCTTCACGCAACTCGCGGTTGTTGCAGTTCTGCATGAAAGGCTCCCAGGAAGGCATATGCAACGTGAATACATATTTTCCTTTGGTGCTGTCGGCGGCGTCGCCAGCCTCTTTGGCGGCGGCAAGTTGTCCGTCGGTCAGGCAAAGACCATTGACCTGATCCTTGGTCAGTATCAATTGAGAGCTATTGGTGGCTTTCAGCACGTTGTCGCCGAAGCGGAGCGTCAGCGACGAGAGGAAACTGTTGATTTCACGGAAACGGGCCTGTTTCTCAACAGGGATATTGGCACCGTTGCGGACGAAACTCTTGTATGTCTCTTCGACAAGACGCAGTTGTTCGTCGTTCAGTCCTAATTTGTCGCGTTGCTCATAAACACTCTTTATTCTGGCGAACAGTTTGTCGTTTAACATTATGTCATCGCCGTGAGCCGACAGCATGGGAGACACTTTCTCGGCAATCTTTTTCAATTCGTCGGAGTTGTTGCTCTCGTAGAGGTTGAAGAACACGCTGCTTACTTCGTTCAGCAAGGCACCGCTTCTCTCCAGAGCCTCAACGGTGTTGGCGAAGGTTGGCTCATCCTGGTTGTTGACGATGCTGTCTATTTCTGCTTTCTGTCTTCTCATTCCCTCTTCGAAGGCAGGCATATAGTGTTCAGCCTTGATTTTTTCGAAAGCAGGAATGTTGTAAGGTGTGTTCCATTCACTGAAGAAAGGATTGTCCATGTCGTTTTTGTTTTTACATCCGGCCAACAGCAGAAGTGCTGCACAGCCTGTGATTAATAACTTTTTATTCATTATTTGTTTTTATTTGTTGATACGTATCTTGTTTATAATTCGTCTTGCAAAAAAAATCAAAGATAAGGTTGACGTTACGTTAAAGTTGATTTTACTCTATCCCTTCAATCGCTTTAAGGACCATCTCGAACGATTCGGCATTGAGCTTCTTCGCAAGGATGACTTTGTCGCGGTCGAGGAGATAGATCTGCGGTGTCGTCTCGATGTCGTACACCTCATGCCAGTCAATATTAGCCTCGCCTCCGTCGATATTCAGCCAATCCAGATTGTTTTTCTGTATGAAGTCGTACCATTTGGGTCGTGTGGCGTCGTCAGGCTCGCTAAGGATGGCATAGGCACAAATGTCGTATTGGTCGCGGTATTGAGCGTATTTCTTGTAGAGTTCAGGAATGATAACCTTGCAGTGCCCGCATGTCGGCGACCAGAATATCAATAGCGTGTATTTATGATCAAGGCTGTAGAGGGACTGGATTTCTCCTTTTGTATCGCGCATTATCAGCGGGGGTGCTGGCTTGCCTATCAGCAGTTTTTCCCACGTGTTGGCACGTCTGACATTCTCGTCGACCGTTGTGGGTGACATCCAGAAGCAATCGCCAGTCTCGATATATTTCTTTACCATGTGTACATAGACGGCATCATAGCTCATGATATTGCTTTGCAGGTACTTCTCCGCTATGGTGTGGACTAGGTATTTGAACACCTCTTTCGACGGACGTGCCCTCTCTATCAGTTTGTCCACATAGGTGCAGATGATTTCCGCGGAGGCGTTTTTTAGGTTCTTGTCCAGATAGTTTGTGATACGTTGGCTGAAAATCATTTCTGGCGTACGCACTATGGCGTCGTCGTCAAGGGCCATATAGTCGAAATAGTGGTCCATGTAGTATTCCCACCGTTCACGGTTACTGAGTTTCTGCCCATTCTCATCTTCGGTGGGCACTGCCGGCTCTCGTGTGGCGTTCATCATCAGTGAAAGCATACAGTCGGGATGTTGACCGATGATGACCTCTTTAATGCTGTCAAGCTCTATCATCTTCCTGTTCCTGAAGGCTGTGAAGGCTTCTCCTTCGCCCATGGCTTTCTGGGCGGAGTCTATCTCGTAATAGATTCTTCTGTTGGCACGCTGGAAGAAAAACAGGTATTCGTTTTCTTTTGAACCTTTGACTCTCATATTGGTGGTCCAATTCTGCCTGGAGGTCTCGAAAGTAAAATAGGGTTCCTCGTTATGTATGATGAATTCTACATACTCGTATGCAGGGTTTGTGAAGAAGTACATCCCTGGCATAAGAAGACGGTCTTTGTGCTCGAAGACGTAGTTGTTCTTTTTATCCCTGCGGGCGGTGTCCACTACGTAAGTCTTGCCGGCGTAGTAGTTGCCGAGGAACATGACGCTGTCGTCAGCGTTGTCGATGTGGAGCACTATTTTGTACCCTTTCTTGGGGTCTTTCTTGCCGGATTCGGCACAGATGGCTGCACTCGGCAGGATAAGGCAGAATGCGAATACGGATACGATAAAAAGATTAAAACGTTTCATGTCCTTTTTTTATGAATAGTGGTGCTCTTGACACTTTTTAGTTGAAAAGAAATTCTTAAAATTTTATAACGTGCTACACGAAAAAATATTTTGACAGGTATTCAAAAAAAAAAGCCACGTTCTATTATAATATTTAAGTCTTTGAAATCTACTGTGTTCTGAAAAATATTCCGTCGGTGGGACTCCGTTTCCGCTTTTTTGTGTAACTTTGCAATCTGAAAAGATTCTGTTTATTATGAAAAAAAGAGTTGTTTTATTCGTTGTTTTGTTGATGACTGGACTCCTGACGCATGCCCAGCGTTTTACCCCGGATATCGTTGAAATGAACCTTAAAGGTCCTGTGAAGTCCGTCTTGACAACAGTGCGTACACCCCAAGGTCGTGTGGTGGGACAGCCTGTGCGTAATAACTTCAATCATAAAGGCTATTTTACCCACAATACTTATTACGACACTTTGGGCAACCCGGTGATTATTGTCCATTATACATATGACTCCAAGGACCGGCTCATAAAGGATATCCGCACGCTGGAACCTTTCAGCGAGTTGCTTTCACAGACTACTTATGTCTATGACAAGAAAAACCGTACCATTACTGCAGAAATGTTCGGAATAGCTGATTCCCTAATACAGAATACTGTATACTACTACGACAAGAAGGATATGCTACAGCGTGTCACAACCTTCGACGAGAAAGGACTGGAGATAGCTTCAAGCAACTACACCTACAACGAATACGGATTCAAGGTGTACGTCTCCTATACCGAGGGAGAGAACATGATTTACAAGGGAGCCGATAAGTTCCGCTACGATACTGATGGATTCCTCGCCGAGAAATGTTCATACTATCTCACTACGCTGAGACAGGCTTTCCTTTATACCTACCTGTATGACGAACAGGGCAACTGGACTCAGGCGTATGTTTACCATGTCTCACCGACAGAAGGATACCTCTATCAGGTCATTTCTCGTCAGATTACATATTTCGAGTAAAAGAAGATTTTCTATTGCTTTTGTTTTGGATTGGGTTGACGCTTCTGTGCGAAGCGTCCAAACCATATTATCACGTCGCATAGATGCAATGTGTATCCAAACAACAGGTTGTTGGAATGCAGCGTGTTGTAATAGTCTTGTATTACCGTCCTGCCAAGGTTGTCAAGTTCCACGGTATGTGAGTTCTTGTTTGCCACGACAAGCAGACTTTTCACAATCTGAGCTATGACGGGAGGGAAGACGAACTGCCCCGGATGTCCGTAACGCAGGGGTCTGGAATGCCCGATGTTGACTTCTCGTCCCGAGAGATATAACGACGAATTGCTCAGATTTACCTTGTCTCTCTCCCCCAATACTTCATCAGGTAGATATCCTAGTCTGTTCGCTGCACGGAACAGGTGCTCTAAGATTCTCCGCAGCTGTGTGTAGTACAATACTGGATCGAAATTCCTGCTCTCTTCGGGGAAATGGAGAGCTTTGAGGATTTCAAGCATGGTCTGTTTTGCATCTGGGGGAAAGTACATATCCATGGTTTTGAACATTTCGCCGTATATCCTCCGCACCTTGTTGTCCTTTTTCTTTGTGGCGGCATGTCTTATCGAGAGACACAGATCCTGGAGGTCGCTGCCTTTGCGATAGTACATACGACCCCATTCTTCCTCCATGGCATCGCGGTTGCCCATACCGATACGTTGCAACGTTTTCTCGAAGTCTTCACCGCTCCCGGACGACAGCACATACCATGGCAGTGACTCTTCATGTTGGGCGAAGATTGTTTCCATCTCCCGTACCGCCTGATATAGAAAATCAGGATTGGGTTCCTCTCCGACATTTATAATGCATCTGCCGTCGAGGACAACGGCAGAAAAGGTGTCGAAGCGGTTGTCCAAAGCGTTTTTTGCTTTGTCCCAGCTGCGGTATTGCTGTATGTCGAGGTCGAAATGCTCCCCTTTCTCGATAAAATTCAGGGCGTCATACTCCTCATCAACCCATAGTACTCGATATCTGTATTTTCTATTGTTCATACCATTTCTAACGTCGCAGCAATAAAATAATTGTATGGCTCTTTTGCCCGTTTTGTCATCATTTATTTATCACCAACTTCTTTGACGCAGTTCCATTTACGGTGCGTATTGTTATTGTATATGTTCCGTTTGGCCATGCAGAGGTCTCGATTTTCAGTGTCGTGCCGTGGCCTTCCATAGCGGTAACTCTCTGTCACTGCTTTTTGACAAACCTTAGATCAAGGGCATTCATGGCGTTTGTGCGTAGCCCGCTAATGTTTTTGTGTGTAAAATGTAGTATTTGGTCGTAGTAGAGGACTACAACTGGAGCTTCGCTCATTACAATGGAGTCCATTGTTCTATAGAGTTTGGCCCTTGTCTCCTCGTCGGTCTCGACCATGGCTTTGCGGTAGAGGACGTCGACCTGTGAGGATTTGAAATGTGTGTAATTTGGGCCAGCTGGAGCTTTGTTCGGGCTATAGAACAATGTCATATAGTTCTCTGCATCGGGGTAGTCGGCAATCCATGAGCCGCGGAACCAGGCAGCCTTGCCCTGTGCTATCTGTTCGCGAAGCGCGGCAGGAGGATTCACATCTATCTTTATATCAATACCTATGAGGGAGAGTTGCTGTTGTATGTATTTGCATAGGTCCAGATAGCTGCTTGTCGTTGCCAGCTGTATCTTCGGCAGACCTTTGCCGTTGGGATAACCTGCTTCGGTCAAGAGACGCCGTGACAGCTCGGGATTGTAGTTGTAGCCATACAGCGCGGAAGCGTCATGTCCTCCAAGTCCGCAGGGTATCATACCCTGACAGCCGGGACGGCCGACATTGTTGCGCATATATTTCATCATCTTCTCCCTGTCGAAACCGTAGTTTATGGCCTGGCGGACACGTTTGTCAGTCAAGGGACCCCCTGTACTGTCCATCTTGAATCCGAGATACTCGGTATTCAGGAACGGTATGGAAACCATGTCGATCCGGGTGGCGTATTTTGTCTTGAGTTGACCTGTGCGAGTGAGAATCTCATCTTTGTAGGAAGCGTCGAGGGAATTCATGAAATCGAGGTTACCTTTGATGAATTCGAGGAAGGCGGTCTGCTTGTCGATTATAAAGGTCACTGCCACAGCGTCAAGATAGGGTAGTGGAACCCCATTGTCGTCACGTTCAAAATAATAGTCGTTTTTGCGCATCACCAGTTTGACACCCTCTTTCCAGTACTGCAAACGGAAAGGGCCTGTGCCTATGGGGTGACTGCGGAAATCACTGCCGTAATGTTCTACAACTTCATGGGGCACAACACTGCAATAAGGCATTGATAACAGTGAAAGCATTGGACCGAATGGTTCTTTGAGCTTTACGATGAAAGTGGTGTCGTTGGGAGTTGAAAAGCCGTTGTCCGCCACATGCGAAAAAATCCAGAGACCAGGCGAGGCAACTTCGGGACTGAGTATTCGATTGAAAGAGTAGAGGAAATCGGACGCCGTGACGGCTCTTGTGGAATCGTCGCAATTAAACAGAGGACTGCGGTGAAAATAGACATCGTCGCGTAAAGTGAAAGTATATACAAGACCGTCGTCACTGATATCCCATCGTTTCGCTATGCAAGGCTCCACATGAAGATTGGTGTCTAACCTCACAAGACCGTTGAAAAGCTGCGATGTCGCCCAAATCAGAGCCTGGTCTTTGGCAAAAGCAGGATCGAGGGTGGCGATACCGGCGGATTCGTTGTAACGAAAAATGGCTTTTCCTTCACCTTCGTTATGATTGCGGCATCCGATAAATAACAGTGCTGTCAGAAAAACTAATACTTTCGCTTTGTTCATACTTTGGTCGTTACGTTCAGATATTGATAAGTCGATATATGATGCTGTCAAGGCACAATGACGCTTTCCCCATTGGCTGCGTATATCAGGCGGTTCAGGAAAAGCTTTTGTCGTTCTGCCTTGTCAAGGCTATCCAAGTCCATGTTTTTGAACGCCCGTTTCGTCAGGTCGACAAGGGTGAAGTTCGCCTTACGGCCTTCGGCAATGACAGCGTCGTCGAATCCAAGAGCTTTATATCCGTTGGTGGTGGCTACTTTGAGGACTTCGTCGGTGGGAAGGACAGATGGGTCGTGCCGCCATCCTTTCTGAAGCAGAGACATCACTTTCATGGCTTCTATCATGTCAAGATTGTCGCTCGAAGCACATCCGTCGGTGCCAAGTGTGACATTGACGCCAGCCTGGCAGAGTTCGCTATAGGGGAACATACTTCCCGACCCGAGTTTGAGATTGGAGTTTGGACAGTGTACCACAGTGGCACCATGTTCGCCAAGCAGTTGCATGTCGGACAAACTGAGCCATAATGCATGAGCCCCGATGAATCGGCATCCTGTCTTGTCAAGAACACCGAGACTGTCGAGATATTCCACTGGAGACATGCCGTGTTCGTTGATACAGTTTAAGTTTTCTGTCTGGGTCTCGGACAGATGTATATGGTATGGCATGCCATGTTCTGCGGCAAAATCTGCAATATATTTCAGGTGTTTGCCGGAAACGGCATATACAGAGTGTGGAGCTACACCAATCTTAATGTTTTTTGGAAGACTTGCTGCAAGTTTGTCGTAACTGTCAAAGAATCTTCTGGCATTTGACGTGTTGCTTTCTCCTTCGAAATCGCTGTCAGTGAGGGATATGGATACCACTGCCTGCATCCCTGTCTCAATGGCGGCACGAATAGTGGAATCTATGTTGAAATACATGTCGTTAAAGGTCGTCGTGCCTGTGGCTTTCATCTCTTCACAGGCATCCAAGGCACCACGATAGATGTCGTCGGACGTCAGCTTGGCCTCACATGGAAAAATAGCTTCATTAAGCCACCTCTGAAGGGGCAGGCCGCTTCCAATACTGCGAAACAAGGTCATCGCGGAGTGGGTGTGCATATTCACCAGACCAGGCAACACCCAGGCCTGCCCTTTGTAATCTTTTGTACAGGGCTGGGACCCTCTGTCGTCTGACGCTTTCTCAATACTGATGATGACGCCACCCTCAACGGTGATGTCGGAAAGTACTCCGTCAATGTAAATGTTCTTGTAAAGCATAGTCGATTGGTGATATGTCAATTATGTATAAAGTATTGAATAAGATGTGATAATTTTATAAGCTATATTATTGAAATTTAGCAATATAAACGTATTAACCCCTGCACTTTAATCTTTAACCTTTGCTAAATGTAACGCTGTATGTCCCTAAACGTCAAGAGTGGCTTTTTTATTGTCCGGAACTACTTTTTTTGAGGTATATATAATATAATAAAATCTTTGTCGTTATAAAAGAAAATACAGAAAAGTAAAGCACATAGTAATGAAGCGCATCTTATTGATAGCCATGTTTGTGATGGCTGGTATTGTGCCGTTGATGGCACAAGGTTTGCCCTCGTCGTCAGTGTCAGGAGACCTTTATGCGAAGGCTACTGACTTATTCAGAAAAAATAAATTTGCAGCAGCTCAACATTTGTTCGATGTCTTTGTCAGGGAAGCCGACGCTTTCGACAATGACGTCCCTGACGCGGTGTACTATGCCGCCGTATGCTCGGAACGGCTGAACAATGACGATGCCGAATATAGGATCAATGAGTTTATGAGACTCTATCCTCAAAGCGACAAGATGAACATGATTCATATGTTCCTTGGCAATGTCTATCTTGGTCGCGGAGACTACGCGGCTGCTCTCCACGAATATCTCAAGCTCGAGATAACGGAAGTAGACTTGAATTATCTGTCGGAGTATGAGTATAACACAGGGTTGTGCTACTATCAGATAGGAGACAAGAACACTGCAAAGGAGTATTTCAAACTTGTGGTTGACGGCAACTCCAAGATGTACCGCAACCCGGCAATCTATTACTACGCGGATATTCTGTTTTCAAAAAAACAGTATGAATCGGCCGACAAGGAATTCATAAAGATAGAGAAAGATAGGCATTTCCATAACAGAGTGGTTGTCTACAGATTCTTTATCAGACATTATTTGGGCGACGATGATGCTGCATTGCGTATGGCACCTGAATTGCTCAAAAACAGAAACATGACTTTGCATGACGAAATTGAGCGTGTTGTAGGAGATATCTATTTCAACAGGGGAGAGTACCGTAAGGCTCTTGACTATTACATCGCAGCCAACAAAGAGAACACTCAATCGAACAAGACGGCTCTGTCGGCAGGGAACTACGCCATGGGCTATTGCTATTACATGCTTGGTTCTTATGACTCGGCGGCAACCTATCTCAGCACGTTCGTTGATATGGACGACTCTACGGCTCAAAACGCTCTCTATACTCTCGGCGACACCTATATCAGGCTGAACAAGAAAACCGAGGCCCGCACTATGTTTAAACGTGCGTCGGAAATGAACTACAACCCGGCAATACAGGAAGAAGCGGCATTCAATTATGCCAAACTCTCCTGTGAACTCAACCCTAACGCCTATAGCGAATATATCCGCTCGTTTGAGAACTACCTGCAGCATTACCCTCGGACAAAACGCAAGAAGGAAATACAACAGATTCTGACTTCTCTCTATTGCACGACACGTAACTACAGGGAAGCCAAGACACTTATCGAGAAAGACAAGAGAACTCTCCTGAAAGACGCTACAATGCGCCAAGCTTATCAGCGTATACTGGTGAATAGGGGAATAGAACTCTTCAATATGCGCGATCTGCAGGGAGCCTCGGCATGCTTTGACACGGCAGTGGCTATCAACGCCACCCCTGCGATAACAACAGATGCTTTATATTTATCGGCCGAGACTCAATATAGATTGGCAAACTACAATAGGGCTCAGAAAAAACTGGAACGATTCTTCACCGCATCGTCTCACAAGAGCTCTGTTTATTATTCCCAGGCCCTCTATACAGCGGGATATGTGTATATGAGGAAAAAACGCTTTTCCGATGCAGAGGAGAAATTCACGGAATTCCTCAAAGTGGCCGATGCCAACGTGGAACAAAGACAAACACTTGATGTGTACAACCGCGTGGGGGACTGCCTGTATATGCAAAAGAATTTCAGCGGTGCTATAGCATACTACGACAAAGTCATAAAAGCCAAGGGACATGATGCAGACTATGCGATGTACCAGACAGCCCTCTCCTATGGCGCTATGGGTAAAACAGAGCAGAAGTTGAGCTGCCTGAAGGAACTGTTCCAAAACAACCAATTCAGGAATTCTCCACTGGCGCCAAAGGCTATGATGGAAATTGCCGATATCTACTTCCTCGGCGGCAATAACGTGAAGGCTTTGAACTACTACAATGTTTTCATTGAGAAATTTCCTCGTCACAGTTCTGTACCACACGCTCTGCTGAACAAAGGCCTGATTTATTACAACGAGAACAAGAATGAGGAGGCTCTGTCGGTGTTTGACCAACTGTTGTCACGGTACCCACAGTCTGACGAGGCAAAGTCGGCCCTCTCTACGGTGGAGGATATATACACCGAACAAGGCCGTGTGGTGGAATACGCTGCATACCTGAAACGGACAATGAATATCACGATGTCGGAAGTGAAGATGGACACGACAATGTATATAGCTGCTGAAAACAGATATTCTTCGGGAGACTTCGATAACGCTATAAAGGGATTCAACAACTATTTGCAGAAATTCCCTAACGGATTTTTCGCACTCAAAGCACACTACTATTTGGCAGATGCATATAGACGCACATCAAACACGGACAACGCCCTGACACATTACGAATGGGTGGTGGCTCGCGGCAGCAACACGTACACCGAAGACTGTCTGCATCAGGCCGCGGAAATATACTTCTCTAAGAAAAACTACAGAAAAGCTCTGGAAAACTATGTCCCGCTTGTGGTCATGGCGAACAACGACCAGGAACGAATCTTCGCTCGGATGGGCATAGTCAAATGCCATTACGCACTGCACGATATCAACAATACCGTCCTGTCGGCAAGCGAACTGCTGAACGACCCTAAGGCAACGGACGAACAAAAGGACGAAATACGTATACTTGTCGCTCGCTCCTACTATTATGCAGACCGCTATGAAGAAGCATTCAACTCGTATGCCGAATTGATGCATTCGGCTAATGGCGACTATATGGGAGAGGCTTCTTACCGTCAGGCTTCAATCAGATTCAGCGGCAACAATTTGGTCGGCGCGGAAAAAATCATCAATGACATTGTCGCCAATCCAGGTAGCGACTACTGGCTTGCCAAGACATTTATCCTCTGGGCGGACATATTCCATCGCAAAGGTAACGATATTCAAGCAAGACAGACTCTCCAAAGCATTATCGACAACTATGAGATTAACAACGATTCCGATGAGGAGGTCGTAAATGAGGCTAGACAGCATCTGCAGAATCTCGTCTCGGGCAACGACGATGGCAATGATAGAAATGCAATGGATAATGACAATGACGCTCCGGCAATAGAACTCGAACCTATTGATGAATATTAATATTGTTAAAGAAAAAAAATAATGGACATGAATAAATCAACACGCTTTTTTATCCTTTTGCTCTTCCTTGTGTCTTTTGTGTCTCCTAATATGGCACAGTCGGATTCCACTCGGATAGGACTTAATTCCTCCGTGGTGGTCCAGGTTGATTATAACCCTGTTCTCGAGGGTGTCTCCGAGAAAATCAACGTGGCTCCTGCTATCAATGACAATATTGCCGATGACTTACCGCGTTTCTCTTACAGTATCACTCCGCGTCGAATAAGTTCGATGACATCGTCAAAAGGACCTAAGGCAGGCAAGGTGACGGGTCTCTATTCTACTATCTACAATAATTATATGAGATTCGGACTGGGACATGATTTTGCCGGATTCCTGGATTTCAAACCTATGGCAGATTTGTACTATATGTCTACTCGCAAAGAGGAATATGCCTATGGCGTACGTTTCTTCCACAATACCGACATATCTTCTTTTGGTAAACGCGACGAGACAACACCGTCCCCGAACTATTTTGGACGTAACCTGTATTCTTTGACCCAGTTGAGTGCTTTCGGAAAATATATCTTAAACAAAAAACATTTGTTCTCTGCAGAATTGGCGTTTGAACGTGAAAAGAGTCATTATTATGGTTTCTCGGATTCTACATGCTTCGCAGTCCTTGGTATGCGTCGCAATGATATTGACCTCGCAGACTGGGCAATGGCATACAAAAACCTCGGGTTAAACCTCGCGGCAAAAAGCCTTAATACCGATGTGAACAAGCCTGGATACGCACTCTCTTTGGATATGGCGGATTTTTGGTATATGAGCCATTTCTCTCAACGGTCATTGGACTTCGATGCTAATGTCCATTACGGATTTCCTGTATTTGAGAAATACAAGGGCATCGTATATTTCCATACAAACTGGCAGGGTTATAAACAATCGTCTTCCCAACCAGGTGTCGAGGTCGGAGGACGTCATGTTTTGACAGTTAACCCTTATGTGGACTTTTTGTTTAATGGATTCAAAGTGCACGCAGGTTTCGCACTCGGCTTTAACGGCTATGACAGCACAGAGGCCACATCACACAATTTCTTCCCGGATATCATCGTCTCTAAACAATTGATGGGGGAAGCAGTAAGTTTGACGGCGGGATTCCAAGGACGCTATATCGTCAACGACTGGAATGCTATACGCAATATGAACATATATACTGTCATGGGACCGAAAACCATGGCTACTGTGGATAACAATCTGTATGCCCATTTCCGTATGAGTTTTTCCAAATGGCTGATTCTTAATGTTAATATCGACAACCATTTTATGAAGAACGCTATCTTTTTCCGCCTTGACAACGCGGCGACACTGCATAATAAATACACCCCGTATTATAAAGATGTCAACGAATTGTGTCTCGGAGCGGAACTGTCGTTCATCAATGAAGGCAGAATTACTATCTCGTTGGGTGCAGAATATAGCCCCAACTACGGTAGTGACGAAACACTCGTACCTATTCTCTATAACCCTGATTTCTCGGCACATCTTGGTTCAGTAATCAATTACAAGAATAAATTGTTCTTCACACTGAGAACGGAGTTTATTTCGGCATGTGATGCACAGTTTGAATACTCTCCGTCCGGCGTGGTAACCATAACAGACCGACTGCCCGCCCGTCTTGGAGCGGCAGTGGGTGCGGAATATATCTATAGTTCGGCGGTCTCTTTCTTCGCTCGCATGGATAATATCAATACAACACGGTTCTATCACTGGGCCAACTATCCGGAGTCCCGCTTCAATTTCATGGTCGGACTTACCTACACTTTCCCAACTAATAAAAAGAAATAACTCTCATGAGTCATTACCAACAGACGTTAGACTATCTTTTCCACGCTCTCCCAGCTTACCACCGTGTCGGTGCTGCCGCCTATAAGGCCGATTTAGACAATACAGTCTCTTTGATGAACCACCTCGGTCACCCTGAGAAAGCATTCAGATGTGTCCATGTCGCCGGCACCAACGGCAAAGGGTCGGTGTCCCATTTCCTTGCCTCTATTCTGCAGGGAAAGGGAATGAAGGTTGGCCTCTATACATCACCTCACCTCGTGGATTTCCGTGAACGTATCCGTATCAACGGACAGATGATACCTCGGGAATGTGTCACGGCTTTTGTTGAGAAAAACAAACAGTTTCTGGATTCTAACAGCCTCTCTTTTTTCGAGATGACTGTTGGAATGGCATTTGATTATTTCAGAAACGAGAGAGTTGACATTGCCGTGGTGGAAGTGGGAATGGGTGGCAGATTGGACTCTACAAACGTCGTGTCGCCTCTACTGTCGGTAATCACCAATATAAGCTTTGACCACACTCAGTTCCTCGGAGACACCCTGCCTAAAATCGCAGCGGAAAAGGCCGGAATAATCAAACAGGGAGTGCCTGTCGTGATTGGACAGTCCCAGCGGGAGACGGAACCAGTCTTCCGTGACATGGCGGCACGGATGGGAAGCACTATCCTTTTTGCCGACAAGCATTACCGTTTTGTCGAATCTGGGGAAGCGAAACCAGAAAGTGACGTGACATTGACAGGTGACGTCTATTGTGAAGGGGAACTGTACATTCAAGGACTTGCGTCACCTCTCGGAGGTCTGTATCAGCATAAGAATATCGTTACGCTGTGCGCCGCATGCGATATGCTTACCAAGACAACTGAACTTGAAATCAGCACGGCGGATATTAAGAGGGGTGTCGCTAATGTTATAACAGATACAGGACTTCACGGACGTTGGGAGAAAGTCGACGACGACCCACTCACAGTCTGCGAGACGGCACACAACGCCGATGGTATTGAATCTTTGGTCGAAAAACTCAAAACGATGCAGTACAATAAGCTGCATATTATCTATGGCTGTGTCAACGACAAAGACTTTGGCAAGATACTGGATATGATGCCGGACAATGCTGCATACTACTATACAAGACCGTCGGTGGAACGTGGCCTGGATGAACATATTCTTGCAGACACGGCATCGCTCTACGGCAAACAGGGTGACTGTTTCGGGGACGTCAAGGCGGCTCTCGCGGCAGCACGTAACAACGCGGCAAAGAACGACCTGATAATCATAACAGGAAGCATATTCCTTGTCGCAGACTTTATGACAGAATAATGAATCCGGGGATATGGGGATGAATATGGAAATGAGGGATCGATAAAATGAATGCATGAATACAGGCTTCAAAAAAGACTTGTTAGTCCTGTTCGCCCTATTAACCCATAATATAACAACGTATTAAAACATCAACGAATAAATGAAAGAGATAAACCCAGAAGGAGAGGAGCAGTTGGCTCACAGCAACGTGCCTCTTTCTGCTGATGATAACAAGGATGGTCGGAACGTGGGTGTCGACGGCGAGACTATTTCTCTCAACGCCATGTTTAAGGATTACTGGATTGATTATGCTTCCGATGTCATCCTTGACCGCAGTGTGCCGGATATCGACGACGGACTCAAACCAGTTCAGCGACGCATCCTTCATGCCATGAAGGAAACGGATGACGGACGATTTACGAAAGTCGCCAATATCGTTGGAAACACCATGCAATATCACCCTCACGGCGATGCCTCAATAAAAGAAGCTCTCGTAAACCTCGGTCAGAAGGACCTGCTAATTGACTGTCAGGGAAACTGGGGTAATATCCTTACAGGTGACGATGCCGCTGCAGGACGTTACATAGAGGCACGCCTGTCAAAATTCGCCAACGAGGTTGTGTTCAATAAAAAAACAACGGAATGGAAGCCTTCATACGATGGCCGCAAACAGGAACCGATATCTCTCCCTATTAAATTCCCACTGCTGCTGGCTCAAGGCACCAAAGGTATCGCCGTAACTCTGACATCGGTGATAATGCCTTACAACTTCTGTGAACTGCTTGAATCATCGATAAAGATTCTCCAGGATTTACCTTTCGAGATTTTCCCCGATTTCCCGACAGGTGGCTTGATAGACGTATCGAAATACAACGATGCGGCGCAGGGAGGGAGACTGCGTATACGTGCCAAGATGCACTATGACGAGAAACGCAAGGCGATAGTGATTACAGAACTGCCATATACTGTCACTACCGACGTACTTATCGACAGTATCTTGAAAGCCAACGAGAAAGGTAAGATTAAGATTAAAAAGGTCGACGACAATACCGCGGCAGAGGTCGAGATTGTCGTTTATCTGCCTCAAGGAGTGTCTCCGGACCAGATGATAGATGCACTTTACGCTTTCACAAGCTGCCAGATTAGTGTGTCCCCTCAGACCTGCGTCATTGTCGACAACAAACCTGTCTTTATGACGGCTTCCGACATATTGCGTCATTCAACACTCCGCACCAAAGACCTGCTCCGTCAGGAACTTGATATTCTGCTCGCTGAACTGGAAGACAAATGGCATTGGGTGTCTCTCGAAAAACTGTTCTTCGAAAAACGTATTTATAAACAATTGGAAAAGGACCAGGCCACATGGGAGGACCAGATATCGGCAATCGAAAGAGCTTTCGACCCTTACAGAAAACTCTTCAAGAAGGATATCACACGAGACGATGTGCTCAAACTATGCGAGAAACCTGTACGGAAGATTTCTAAATTCGATATCAAGAAAGCTGACGAGGAACTTGCCAATATCGAGATGAATATCGACGAAACCAAGAATCATCTCGAACATCTCACGGATTATGCTATAGCCTATTTCCGTCATATCCTCGGAAAATACGGTAAAGGCCGCGAACGTAAGACGGAAATACGCAATTTCGAGGATATTCAAGCTGCCAATGTCGCTGTTGCCAATGAAAAACTCTATGTCAACCGCATTACAGGCTTCGCAGGTTACGGCCTAAAAAAAGACGAAGGTGCGGAATATGTGTCGGATTGCTCCAAAATGGACGATATCATCGTCTTCCGTCGTGACGGCACCATGATAGTCACCAAAGTGCAGGAGAAAGGATTTGTCGGAAGTCCTGAGTGTAAGGAAATTCAGTATATCTCCGTATTCCGCCGTAACGACGAGCGTACCGTCTATAATATGGTCTACCGTGATGGCGCTTTCGGCTTCGCTTATGTCAAGCGTTTCTCTGTGACAGGAATCATCAGAGACAAGGAAAACTCACTGACAAAAAAGACAAAAGGGACGAAAATCCTTTATTTCACCGCTAATCCCAACGGAGAAGCAGAGACCATCACCATACATCATGTCTCTAAGCCGAAACTGAAGAAGACAAGCTTCGACTTTTCTTTCGCCTCCCTCGCAATCAAAGGCCGCAACGCCATGGGGAATATCCTCACCCGCAATGCCGTCCGAAGTATCAATATGAAGGATGAGGGCGTCTCTACTCTCGGAGCTCGTAAGATTTGGTTCGACCAGACGGTCAAACGTCTCAATGTCAACCAGGCAGGCCTTTACCTCGGCGAATTTAAAGGCAGAGACAAAATATTGACACTCACTTCGTCGGGATACTTCAGGACTACAAATTTCGACCTCGCAAATCATTATGACGACGACCTCATGCTTATCAGGAAGTTCAATCCAAAGACTATTATCACCGTCGTCTATCAGGAATGCCAGAACAAGAGTTACTATATCAAACGTTTCGTCATTGAGGATTTTGACAAAAAACTGTCATTCCTCGATGAAGGAACTGGCGACACCATCGTCACCTATTCCCTTGACACCTTCCCGAGACTCGAGGTTGTCTATGACAAGAGTGCCAACAAGAAGATAGAGTCCGAGATTGTCGAAGTGTCTGACTTTATCGCCGTAAAAGGCTATAAGGCCAAAGGCAAACGCATCACCACAGCGGCAGTCAAGGAGCTCGTGTGGCTTGACCCACTCCCCGAACCTGAGGATGAGGGTGACGAAAACGACCTCGTCTCCGAGGAGCAGACACCTGAAGACCGGGAACGTCTACAATTCGCCGAAGGCACCCAGACGACACTCTTCTAATCACACATAATCTTAACTCATAAATGCAACAGATATTTAAGGAATATCGAAAAATAATTAAGTTAGAAGAAAGTTAAAGTCAAGGATAAAGTTAACGTTAAAGTTATACTCACGGTTTAAGTAAAAAAACATGAAAATACTCGTAATACTTCCGCGCTTTCCGTTTCCTCTTGAAAAGGGTGACAAATTGCGTGCCTACCATCAGATTCGCACCTTGTCGAACAACAACGAAGTGTTTCTCTTCGCACTCTCTCATAAGAGTGTACCGGAATACGCTATTGCCGAGATGCGTAAGTACTGCAAGGAGATTCATCTCGTCAGACTCCCACGCCTCTTCGCCGCTTGTAATGTCATACGTAATTTCTTCGGCACACGCTCTCTGCAGATAGGCTACTGGGATTCAAAGAAAGCTCGCAACCAGTTCAGACAGTTCGAGGCTGAGGTCAACCCCGATGTGATATATGCACAGATGGTGCGTACAATGATTTATGCTGCCCATTCTGTACGCCCCAAAGTCCTCGATTTCCAAGATGCTCTCTCCATGAATCTGGAGAGACGCATGTCCAAATACAGAGGCCTTCGCTATTTTGCCTTGCATTATGAGTTCAAGATGCTTCGCTCGGCAGAGTATAACGCCTGTGGCATTTTCGACGCTCTTACTATCATTTCTGAATCTGACAGCGATGCAGTGCCCCGTCACAAGGATACCGAGATTGAGATTGTCCGTAATGGTGTCGACTTCGACTATTTCAGACATGACCTGTCGGAGAAAAAGAATTCCGTGGTCTTCTGCGGCAATATGCAGTATGCACCTAATATCGATGCCGCTCGTTTCTTGGTGAACGACATTATGCCGCGTGTGTGGAAGGTCTATCCCGATGCCAATGTGGTTATCGCTGGCGCCACACCTAAACCGTCGGTCAAGAGATTGGAGAACAGCAGGGTGACCGTCACAGGCTCTGTGGAGGATATACGCCCATATTACGCTCAGTCCGAAGTGTTCGTGGCACCTATGCGGTTGGGCTCGGGATTGCAGAACAAGATTCTTGAAGCAATGTCCATGGGCGTGCCGTGTGTGACAACACCTCTGGCTAACGATACCATCGGCGCTGTTTCCGGCGAGGATATTCTGATAGGAAACAACGCAGATGAATTGGCCGACCATATTATCGGTCTTTTGAAGGATGAACCGTTGCGTAGCAGGATTGCAGAAAACGCTTCGGAGTTCGTCCGCAGGCATTTCTCATGGGAGGCTACAGGCGAACAGCTGCAGACGATTTTGCAGAATGCCATAATGACACATGAAAACCATGAAGAAGTCGAACTGGAAGACGAATAAAGGCAAGTTCAAAGGAGAGACCGGCGTATGGGAGGGTGAGAATATTGATAAGAACCGCCACCTGAGTCGACAGGAACGCAATATGGTCTCCACAGAGGTGGTGCCTGAAAAGGCAATCCTCGTGGCTGTATGCGACTCTCGCACTACGATGGAACGTACCGAAGAGTGTCTCAACGAACTGGCTTTCCTTCTGGAAACGGCAGGAGGGGTGCCTGTGAAGACGGTTGTCCAAAAACTGGACCATCCTGACTCTCGTACCTATATCGGCAGTGGCAAACTCGAGGAGGTGCTGGAATATAAGAACGCTTTGGATGTGGATTTCCTTGTCTTCGATGACGAACTGACTCCGGCTCAGCTACGTAATCTTGAAAGGGCTTTTGGTTGCCGTATTCTTGACAGGACGACACTTATCCTCGATATTTTTGCCAAACGTGCTCGCACTTCCATTGCAAAGACACAGGTTGAGCTGGCTCAGCTTCAGTATATGCTTCCTCGTTTGACACGCATGTGGACTCACCTCGAACGCCAACGCGGAGGCATAGGTATGCGTGGTCCCGGAGAATCTCAGATAGAGACCGACCGCCGTCTTATCACCGAAAAGATATCTCTTCTGAAGGAACGCCTCAAGGATATCGACAAACAGAAAACACAGCAACGAAAAAACCGCGAAAGCCTCGTGCGGGTAGCTCTGGTGGGATATACTAATGTGGGTAAGTCCACATTGATGAACCTGCTCTCGAAATCCGATGTGTTCGCAGAAAACAAACTTTTCGCAACTCTTGACACCACTGTCCGCAAGGTTGTGATCGACAATCTCCCTTTCCTATTGACGGATACTGTGGGCTTCATCAGAAAACTCCCTCATGGCTTG
This sequence comes from Bacteroidales bacterium, assembly GCA_017613375.1. Classification (GTDB taxonomy): domain Bacteria; phylum Bacteroidota; class Bacteroidia; order Bacteroidales; family P3; genus Colimorpha. The sequence goes on from JAGADZ010000010.1 coordinate 21,398, forward strand.
GTGGAGTCGTTCAAGTCCACACTCGACGAGGTCTGCGAGGCGGATCTATTGATTCATGTGGTGGATATTTCACATCCCGACCATGAACAACAGATTGCATCGGTCAATAAAACCCTTGAGGAAATTGGGGCTATAGACAAGCCTACTATAATGGTGTTTAATAAGATAGACGCCTATTCATACATCAAGAAAGAGGAGGATGACTTGACGCCAATGACTAAGGAAAACTGGACATTGGAAATGCTGCAGAATTCATGGATGAGTAAGGTGAATGGTGACGCTACGGTGTTTATTTCCGCAGCGACAAAACAGAATGTCGACACGTTACGTGCCAAGATGTATGAGGAAATAAAGCGAATCCACGCCATACGTTATCCTTACAACAATTTCCTCTATTGACGGTATTCCGATATATATGACAGACCCCGGAATTCTCATGGAAATTTCCGGGGTCTGTCGGTATAAGAAGAATGATTATTCTTTCTCTTTCTTCGCGGTGACGGGCTTGGATATGGATTCTCTCATCTCGGTGTCTGCTTGTATATTCTTCATTCTGTAGTAGTCCATAATACCCATATTGCCGGTGCGGAATGCTTCGGCCATGGCCTTCGGGACTTCGGCTTCTGCCTCGATGACTTTTGCTCGTGCTTCCTGTGCCTTTGCCTTCATCTCCTGCTCTTGGGCGACAGCCATGGCTCTGCGCTCTTCGGCTTTTGCCTGTGCGATATTCTTGTCGGCATTGGCCTGATCCATCTGCAGCTGAGCTCCGATGTTCTTTCCAACATCGATATCGGCGATATCGATGGACAAGATTTCAAAAGCGGTGCCGCTGTCCAAACCTTTAGTGAGTACCAGTTTGGATATACTGTCGGGATTCTCAAGCACCTGTTTGTGACTCGTTGCGGAACCAATGGAGGTGACAATACCTTCGCCTACGCGGGCAAGGATGGTCTCCTCACCGGCACCACCAACCAACTGTTTGATATTGGTACGCACGGTGACACGTGCTTTGGCGATAAGCTGGATTCCGTCTTTCGCAACGGCAGCTACAGGAGGAGTGTCTATCACTTTGGGGTTTACCGATGTCTGGACGGCGTTCAGGACATCTCGTCCTGCCAAGTCGATGGCGGTACAGGTCTTGAAATCGAGGTTCATATTCGCTTTGTCTGCAGAGATAAGAGCCTTGACGACAGAATTTACTCGCCCTCCGGCAAGATAGTGGGCCTCGAGTTCGTTCTGTGAGACTTTGAGACCTGCCTTGGCGGCGGAAACCATATTGGTCACGATGACTGACGGGGGAACCTTACGGAAACGCATAAAAATAAGCTGGATAAGCGAGGTGTGAACTCCTGATATAAGAGCCTGGAACCATATCCCGATAGGGACAAGCCATAAAAACAGTATCAAAAAGATGATACATGCTACGATAATAACAATTGTCATTTCCATGATTTAGAACTTTTATTTATTAATGATTTATTAGTTGTCTGCTTTCTTTACAGTGATTTTATATCCTTCTATCTCTATGACTTCAATCTCTGTGCCTTCGTCTATGTATTCCCCTGCGCTGTGGACCTCCATAATTTCATTTCCTATCAAGGCTTTGCCTGCCGGAGCAAGACGGGATATACATTTACCACGGCACCCTACTGTCACGGCGTTGTTGTCTATCTCGTTGGTCTTTCCGTCACTCTCCTCTTTCAGACTGAAGCGTTTCCATGTGCCGCTACGCATTAGCCATACCAACATTATCACTCCTACGACAATGCTTGATAAAAGCGTGATATTTCCTGCCACATATCCGTATTGTGCATAACACTGCCATACGCCTGTAATGATAAGGATTCCTCCACAAATGCCGCTGATGGCTCCAGGCAGTGCCACAATCTCCAATGCAACAAGTGCAAGTCCTGCAAGAATTACTATGATTATTATCGGCAAACTCATTTTTTTTAATACACTTAAATGTTAGAATAAAAACAATGTCAAAGTTTTAGTTAAAGTAATAGTTTTTTTTTGTTTTTGTTGTTATCGTACTATTTCAGATGTCAGTTGTTTGTTGAGTAGGGCTGTGTGCATGGGAAGCAGCTCTTCGTAACCGCCAGACTTAACGGTGCACTTCCCTGTATAGTGTATCATGATGGTACACTGCTCTGCCTGCTCGTATGTATGACGACAGATGTCCACAAGTGACTTTATCACATAGTCGAAAGTGTGATAGTCGTCGTTGTATACTACCAAGCGACATCCAATGTCGTCCATGAGTTCCAACTCTAATTCTTCTTGCCCTTTATATTGGTTGTCGTCCATTTTCTATTGCGTTGATTGTTGATATGTTGTTATGAGTTGAGCTTAACGTTGTATTATCAAAACGGAAGCCATTGCCGATATACCCTCTTCGCGTCCTTCGAAACCCAGATGCTCAGTGGTGGTGGCTTTGATGGAGACATCCTCTGTGTCTATCTTGATTATGTCGGCAAGCGTCTGTTGCATGATGGGGATGTAGGCAGCCACCTTTGGTTTCTGCATGATAAGTATGGCGTCGATGTTGCTGACAGTGTATTCTTTGCTCTCAAGTAGTTCACAGACTCTACGTAGCAGTATCTTGCTGTCTATGCCTTTATAGGCTGGGTCGTTGTCTGGGAAATGTTTCCCGATATCGCCAAGTGCTGCAGCCCCAAGAAGGGCGTCGCAGATGGCATGTATCAGTACATCGGCATCGGAGTGTCCGACAAGGCCTTTTGTATGTTCGACTTGAATACCACCAAGCCACAGAGGAAGACCTTCCTTCAACTGATGCACGTCATATCCTATGCCTGTCCGTATTTTCATGACTACTTGGCTTTCTCCATATTCCAGGTGATGGAAACACGTATTGTATTTGCCAACGGGTTGGTGCTGAAACTGCTGGTGGGTACAAGGTATGAAAAATCAAACGACATCATGCTGTATCGTACCCCGACACCGAGGGTCAAATATTGGCGTGCTCCCTTGGTGGCATGCTCATAGAAATATCCGATGCGGGCGGCAAACGTATTTGAATACCAATATTCGGCACCAAGAGAAAGCATGATTTCATGGAGCTCTTCCTTGAAGCCTCCGGGAGCATCGTAGAATGACTGTATGGCACCGAGCATCGAACTTGTTCGGTTGTAGTCTGTCAGATTACGGTAATATTTGCTTATCACGGTGTCGCCACTGATTATTGGCGGTGTCGGAACAAGAAGTTTGTTGAGGTCAAGCAAGACGTTTATTCTGTTGTAATCGTCAATATTGTAGGTGTATCTGCCTCCAAGACGAAGGTTCGCTGGCAAGAAACTGTTCGAGGTCTCATCGTCAGAATAGGAGAGTTTTGAGCCTAAATTGCTGATATGTAGACCGAAGGCGAACTGCTGGCTTTTGTCTATATCCTGTTCGTAGTACAATCCTACGTCGGCGGCAAGACCGTTGGCAGCCTTAGTGGTCATCTCTTCCACTTCCATGCCCTGCGTGAGGTCGCTATGGATAAAGCGAGCGGTGGCACCAAGTGACAGATTCTCCGATAGTTTCATCGAGTAGGTAGCATCAAGGGCAAACTCGTTGGGGATGAAAGTGCCAAGGTCTTCTCCGTGTTCACCAGTGTGTTCCAACCTTCCTAAAGTGAAGTAAGTCAAGCTCGCACCGACAGCGCTACGTTTGTTGATACGCTTGTATGCCCCTAAATAAAGAAAATTCATATCGGCGTCCAGTTTATGAAGCCAGGGGGTATAGGTGATACTTACGCTTAACTCTTTGGGGGCAAAGGCCAGTTTGGCATTGTTCCAGTGTGAGGAATACACATCGGCTTCAGACGCCACACCGGCATCGCCTAATGAGCCAGAGATGGCGTCAGGGGCTATCTGTAATATCGGAACACCTGTGGAAATATAGTTGTTCTTTTGGCCTGTAGATGTATTGTATCCCGGTGTCTGTGATTGTAGATTATTGCTTAGCGGCAATAGTGCAATGAGTATCAGAAAGGATAGCTTTGTTATATGATTTTTCAATCTTTTCATTGAATATTATTATTTGTTCTATAAAAAAACTGCACTCAAAAAAACGGCACTTTCAAAAAAAAATTGTGTGAGCTCTATCGGATAATTATTTTTTGATGCTCTGTCAGCCTTTCCCCTTCGGAGGTGGTGATGGTGCATCGGGCTATGTATATTCCTGGTGGAACATGCTGTCCGTTGGAGGCATGAGTGTCCCACCTCACGGGTCCTATAACATAACTGTCGTTGCTGACGGATGGATGTATTGTGTATATCTGTTGTCCTCGGGAATTGAAGATGTCTATCTGTGCCGTCTCTATATTTCCTTTACAGTTGTGCTCCATACGTAGCCACACATTGTCGGTAGCAGGATTGGGGTACGTAATGAAATCAGCAGTGGCTGCAGTGTCGCTGTGACGGACAAGGAAAGTCAGTGTGGCAGTGCTTGAAAAATTATAAATATTCCATGCCTTTACTGTTATGGTGTGCATACCGGATGTCAGATTCGAAAGACTGTACCGGATACTGCCGCGTAGCTCGTTGTCGATATCCGTGGAGTAGAAATCGTTGAGTACAATGATTGTATTGGCGTTGCCGTCAAGGGTGGCGGTGATGTCGTGTCCGAGACCGCTGCCTACAGCATTTATTCCTATGCTGTCAAAAAGGGTGACAAGCAATGTCGGGTTTTCGTCGGTTATTCCTCCATCGCGGAAATTGGTGTCGTTGATATATAGATTTATCTCTGGATGACACTCCGTCAGATTGACACTCTCGTCGAACCCGCCGAGGTAGAGGTTGGTATATGCTCCTGTGGCGTCTTCACTGCTACTTTTGGCATAGTGGCACAAACGTGCGGCTTCATATTTATAGGCCACATCGCGCGGTACAACAAAACTGTAGCTGAATCGGCCTCCGACGACAGGGGCTCTGCCTTTATAAAGTAGGTTGTTCTGTTGGGTGAACGACACTTCACATCCTTCGTTGTCGTTGGCAAGCGTAACGGCTCTCAAGACTCTGTCGTATACTTCAGGGTATATCACCCCGTCGAAGTCGCTCACAATATTGCCATTGGCGTCTCGTATCTCTCCTTCTATAGTTACAGTGGACAGGACTTTGGCACTGTCGGCATGTCCTTCGACAACGGCATTGCCGTTAATCGTGGTGACTACGACATTGTGGGTCGGGAAGGAGAGACGCAACGCAGGGTCTCCCATAAGAGTCAGAGCATGAGACGTGGAACGGTGGTTTTTGGCAAGCATTATTGCATCGCCTATTCTGTTTTCAGGATTCAACGCCTGCATGCACATATCGGTGTTTATGGACTGCACATGTGAAATTGGGCGTGAGGCGGCGATGCAGGCTATACCGGCTCCTTCGGCAAGCAGGAACTCTTCGGCTCCACAGGTCTCGCCAGGAAGGTCATAACGGCCAAAAGAGCAGGTGCTGGTGATGAACATCGGCAACTGATTGAAATTGCTATAACCGCTGATGTCACTTTTCATCATGAAACGCTCGGTGCCGATATATTGTGAAGAGCCGTGTCCTATGTAGTTGAGTAGCAGACATCCGTAGTCTATACGTTTTTTTAATGCATTGTTGACATCCGGATAATAGGAACCGTCGGCGCCGGATTGCTGAACATAGGCGTCGGCATATATTTTGTCAATGGTGTATTGAGGATACTGGGTCGTGATCAGACGTGCCGTTATCTCAGAGGAATATGTGAAATTGGTGTCGGCAACACAACTGGGGTCGGCATCGTCGGCGAGCAGTGTGACGCAGTTGCGCCAATCTCCACGGATATCGCTGTGTGATAAGTCGCTGCGATTTATGTAGTTTTCTATTTTGTCAACAAGATGCGCTGCTTCTGCAAGACTTTTGGCAGGGAGTCTCCCTATCGCCACTTCCAAAGTCTCGGAAGTCCGCCCGGACTCATTGTCTTCAAGGTACCCGAAAATGTCGTCTGTGGCATATGAAGTGCCTTCATCGTCGAACGATGTGACCGACTGGAATGTGATAACTGTCGGCAACGTGCTTTCAAGTATGTTCTTGTTGTCGTAGCTTCCCTTGCCGAATAATAGCAGGTAACGAGGCTGTCGTAATGTGTTGTCACTTTGCCATCTCTTCCAGAACATACGAAGCATTTCGCGTATTGCGATAGGGTCTGACTGACCGTTGCTGAATTCGTTATAGACCTCGTCGGGTGTGACGGTGAGCACTTCCATATCGTCATAGATACTGTGGAGAGACGCAAGACGCAAGGCCTCGGACTGCAGTGACGGATGGCATACTATTACAAGGTCGGGGTTGGTTGCACCGTGGAGGTCCTGGTTGTCGATGCTCACAATAGAGACGGGGGTCTTGTAACTGTTGTTGTTGAACGCTATGTAGGTATGGGACTTTTCAGTTGTGGCATTGAAAAAAACGCTGTTGATACCACTTCCCAATATCATCTGTTTGGTATTGCACATGTCTGTCACATCCCATATGCGCGTGTCGTCTGTCGTTGACATCAGTATGTGTCGGCATACTGAGCCGTCGATAGCAGGGACATACATCAGCATCATGTCTCCATTCATCGTCATAGGTACCGTGGCGTCAACTTCAATGAAGTCAAGATATCCGTTGGCAAGGCCTTCACGGTATTGATATTCGAGATTGAAATTCAACGTGGCACTGCCGAAGGCGGTAACAGACATCTCATTGGAGGTGTAGCGTACACTCTTGCTGAAATTGTGTTGCCTGCTTTGGCCATTAAGGCTGATAGTGAATGAACTGGACGCCGTGGATACCGATGCCAATGCATAACGGACGCTAATGTTCCCTGTAGGAGCGGCAGGTAATGTTATGTGGATTGTCTGCTGGACATTATTGCCGTAAAATCTTTCACCGACCCATATCTGCCCACTTTGGTGCGTGTTGGTCTGGTCGACGTTGTGAATCCTGAGGGCATGATAAGACTCTATGTTGTTGCCTGTGGCCTCCGGGGATATATACGACGATATCCGTTTGTGGTTGCCACTGGAACTGCTTACATATACATAGTTGTATTTTGAATAGGGATGGATGATGTAATTGTATCGTTGTGTTAGCGAGTCAAATACCCATATGCTGCTTCCTGTGGCGTAAAACAATATGTAATCATTGGCATCGAAAATGCTGTTGTTGTTGTTGTCTCTGATTTCTATGGGTATCTCTTCAAGATCGTCAATTCTCGGAGAACTGTTGTCCTCGTCAAACTTGCCACCGTTATGACCGTAAATGGCTATATCTGAAATCTTGGTGCCTGAAAACGCTTGGATGTCCGACGCACTCAATCTGTATATGCCGTCTTCGGCAATGGCTACTTTCCACCAGTTGCCGTTACGAAGGACGGAATGTGTCGCGTACTGGCAATGACTTGACAATGACATGACAAGCATGACGGTCAGGAAAGAATATGCTTTTATGATTGTGGATTTGTTTCTTTTCATCACTCCGATAACTCCTTTTTTATAAAAAAATTGTGTATTCTATATTTTTTTGAGGTCTGTTTTCTGCTCTTTTTGTGACGAACAGATGGCCGATTTCGCCTTTTTTTCTCTCTTTTAGAAATTATTTTTTTTGACTCGATTTTCTCTTTTTTTACTTGATAATTAGTTGTTTTTGGCTGTGGAAAGGCTGTCGTTTTCGTTTTGCAATATACTGAAAATTTGCATGTTGTAAAATATTTTATAAAAAAGTGCGTTTGTTTCAAAGAAAATTCGTAATATTGCCAATTATTTTTAGGCTCATTTTATACTGTTAAATGATGAAGAAAATTGCCAAAATTGCTTTTGTGTTGATTTTGTGCCTTTGCACAAATCAGGGTCTTCGTGCCCAGGATGTGGTCTTTTCACAATTCTACGCAAATCCGCTGTATATGAACCCGGCTTTCGCTGGTTCTAAGGTCTGTCCCCGTATATCGCTGAGCTATAGAAGTCAGTGGCCTGCTCTGGTGAGTGCATATACCACAATGTCGGCTTCTTATGACCAGTATATCGATGATATGCATGGCGGTGTCGGTGTCGTATTGATGACTGACCGCCAGGGTGACCATGGCGCTTTGTCGACAAGCTCTCTCGGTGTCATGTACGCTTTCCGGTTCCAACTGGCTCGCGAACTATGGGTTAATGCGGCTCTCAAGGCTGGCGTGGTCAACACAAGTCTGGATTGGGAAGAACTGCGTTTCCCAGATATGATTGACAAGGTTACAGGCTTTACAGGTATGACCTCTGCCCAGATGCCGGATACAAACAAATGGTATCTCGACTTTGATGCAGGTGCTTTGATTTATGGACCTTCATGGTACGCAGGCTTCTCTGCAGCCCACTTGACACAGCCAAGCAACGGCTTCTATGGCGTGACACGTCTGCCTATCAAACTGACGGCAAATGTGGGAGCCCTCTTCAATGTGGCCGAGGAATCACGTCGTACATCCTCTCTGGGACTTGGCACTCCGGTGATATCACCCAACCTCATTTATCAGTATCAGGCAGGTTTCCACTATTTCAACTATGGCGTCTATCTCGACTGGATGCCTTTCCTCGTCGGTGTATGGTTCCGCAACGGTATCGGTGCCGATCGTTGGAACGCTGACGCTTTTATCTTCCAGGTCGGCTTCCAGCAAGACTACTTCAAGATTGGCTACAGCTACGACGTAACAGTGTCTAAATTGGCCAATAACACCTCTGGAGCTCATGAACTTAGTCTCGGTATTCTGCTGCCGTGCCCGGAACGTAGACATAAGGTTAAGGCTATCCGTTGCCCCTCCTTCTAATTTTTGTTGAAACTTTTTTAGCTATCATACGTAAAAGAATAGAAAATAAATTGCATAAATCATGAAAAACCTCAGAATCGCATCTCTTTTGTTAGTGGCAGCCGTAATTGTTACGGCATGTAGCAAACCGAGATCGGCCACCACGGGCTGGAACTACAACGACCCAGAGTGGGGTGGATTTGAAGTCTCGCAGTACAACGAGCAGATTACGGCTCCGGGTCTCGTCTTTATCGAGGGCGGCGCTTTCGTTATGGGTCGTGTGTCCGATGATTCCCGTTTCCAGTGGAACAATCTGGCTCACAATGTCACAGTCTCCTCTTTCTATATGGATGAGACCGAGGTCAGCAACCAGTCATATCGTGAATATGTTTATTGGATGACACGTGCCTACGGTGAGGAATATCCCGAGCGTGTACGTGCCATTTATCCTGACACCAACTGTTGGCGCGACAGGTTGGCATGGCGTGAAGGCTTTGTGGACTATTACTTCCAGAGCCCCATCTATGACCAATATCCTGTTGTCGGCGTGACTTGGGAGCAGGCTTCCAAATACTGTATCTGGCGTACCGACCGCGTCAATGAGAAGATTCTCGTCGATAAAGGTATCATCGTCCTCGACCTTACCGATCTCCGTGGTGAGACGGCATTCCAGACCGATGTTTATCTTGCCGGCCAGTACCGTGGCGAGTCCAAGACAGAACTTGAAAATCTTGACCCCAGTGCAGGTGGCGAACCTCGTCAGGTTCGTCGCGAGGACGGTATCCTCGTGCCTTATTACCGTCTGCCTACAGAGGCTGAATGGGAATTCGCTGCTCTGGGTATGATTGGTAATACATATGATGAACGTATCGTGGAACACAAGACCTATCCGTGGGCAGGCTCAAGCGTACGTTCTGCAAACAAGAAATACTACGGTCAGTTCCTTGCAAACTTCAAACGTTCGCGCGGCGATGCCATGGGTGTTGCAGGCAACCTCAACGATGGTTGGGATTATACATGCCCTGTCAAGTGGTACTTCCCCAACGACTACGGTCTGTACAATATGGCAGGCAATGTTAGCGAATGGTGCATGGATGTCTACAGAAAAGATGCCAACCCCATTGGAGGAGAAGACCAGAACCCGTTCCGTGGTAATGTCTACCGTACGCCTACTTACATTGACGAAGAAATAGCCATCAACGATACCACGGGTAGTATTATCTATCGTAATGTTGATGACGACCTCAACCGTCGTAATTACCGTCAGGCTGACAATATCAACTATCTGGATGGCGATTATGCATCAAATATATATGATTATACAGCCAACCAGAGCATTACAGACTGGGTAAATGCTGCTGATGACGAGGATATGCCTGCTGTTACCGAGGGCGAAGAATCATACCTCAACAATCCTGACAGCGTGACCAATATGATGTACCGTCGTAACTTGGCCGACCAACGCAACGTTACTTCTCTGCTGAGCAATAAAGTGCGTGTTGTAAAAGGTGGCTCATGGAATGACCGTGCATTCTGGATGCAAGCCGGCACACGTCGTTTCTACGACCAGGATCGCTCGACTTCATGGATTGGATTCCGTTGCGCTATGGACCGTCTCGGACCTCGTGCAGGTAATTGATTCTGATAAATGAATACAACTTTAAAAAGGCCTCGTTTTCGGGGCCTTTTTTTTGTCAAAGCACGACAATGACACACTTTATGCAATACATTGAATTCTTTTGTCCTTGTTAACTCTTTAAACTCTATATGACATTCTTATTACAAAAGAAACAGTCGAGGCAACTGTTCCAGAATGCTTGACAGCCTGCAGCCCGGCACGGCATACACGGCATACGTGCGTACATGGTGCGAATACTCGGAGATGTACTCCGACTGGGAACATGTGGACTTCACCACAACAGGCGTGAACCCCAACGACACGGCAGACCACGACACGACAGGCATAACGACGATTGACCGTCAGCGTGTCACCCTCATTCCCAATCCTGCGACGAACTCCGTGGCGGTAACCGCGGAGAGCGAAATTCTCTCCGTCGAGGCCTACAATATCAAGGGACAACGCATAGCCACAGCCGAAGGTGATGGCACGACCCTGAAACTCGACACCTCCGCCTGGCCAGATGGGACATATACAATAACAATACGCACTACCCAAGGGTTAGTAACAAGGAAGTTGGTGATAAGTAAGATGAAGTATTAAAAAGAATCTTTTTTTTCTTTGACAGCCATAGTGAGTTATTGATTTTTTTGTGTAAATTTGCAAATTCTACACATATTTACATATGAGATTGAAATGGCTGAAAATATTGACGTTGGCGATTACAATGGGTTTCTGTGTACCTGTTGTTCAGGCACAGAAAATAATTGAATATGTGTCGGGTATGGGTACTCGCGACCCTAATAATCCAGATATTTGGATTCTTTATAACAAAGTCAGAGCCAAACATGAAGGCATGACCCTTTACACAGATTCCGCATCGTTGGATACGAGAAACAATATTTTCGTCGCCCATCGTAACGTTAAGATAATCCTTACCGATACTACTACTCTTTATGGCAAGACTGCCGTATATGACGGTACAACGCGTGTCGCCCAAGTATGGGGCGACACAGTGCGTCTCATCGATGGCGGCACGGTGTTGAAAACCGACGAACTCAGCTATGAAAGGAACACGAGTACGGCCTACTACTACCGTTGGGGGCATACTACGCATGGCACTTCGTCCCTCGACAGCAGACGAGGATACTATCATACCGATACAAGGGATTTGTTCTTGTATGATAATGTGGTGTTGCGAGACTCAAACTCACGTCTCGAGACGGACACACTGCATTATAATACCCGCACATCGTTGGCGGTATTTATTTCCCCGACACATATATATAGCGATTCGTCTACAGTGTATAGCGAGAACGGCAGCTACAATACCGATTCACATGTTGCTTGCTCCTACAAGGCGTCAAGAGTGGCAAACAGGGAGAAATATCTCTCGGCGGACACTATCTTCTTCAATGACAAGAAAGAACATGGAGAGGCATATGGTCATGTTACTATAGTTGACACTCTCAACGATGTGACATGTACGGGACGTGTTGGTATTGCAGACCAACAACAACATTTCTCCTTCGTTACAGATTCGGCTTTGATAGTGTATGTGGATGAAGGGGACTCTGTTTTTATGCATGCCGACACTATCTGGGCTTTCAGCAACGAGGACAAGGAATTCAATGCCGCTTCGGCATATCGTAATGTTAGACTATATAGAAAAGATGTTCAGTGTATAAGTGACTCTATCTATTATTCTGCCCCCGATTCTTTGGTCACTCTCTATTACAACCCCGTTGTTTGGCATGAAGATTACCAGTGTACTGCTGACACTATACGTTGCCATTTCGACAGCAATGGTATTGATATCATTTATCTGAACGGCACTGTGTTCGCTGTCGAGGAGGTGGACTCGACACGATACAATCAAGTGAAAGGCAGGGATGCCGTGGTCCATTGCAAGGATAGTGAACCGTTATATGCTGATATTATTGGATCGGCACGTATGGTGTATTATATTTTGGACGATGATGACAGGAATAACCGTCAGCTTATTGGCGTCAATGTCGGCATAGGCTCAGATATTCGTATCTATTTCAAGGACAGAAAACCGACACGAGTCGTCACTTACGGTCATCCGGACATGAAGATGTACCCTCCTCTTGAGGTTCCTGTCGATGAACGCTTTATTCAAGGTTTTGAATGGAGAGGCTCTCTACGTCCCAGAAACCGCTATGAAGTGTTCCCGATAACGAAGCCCAATGCTGTAGGAGACGATAATGTGACAAATTGACAGAATGACATTTCTTGCCCTTTTTGGCAATGAATTTGTATTATATTTGTAAAAATGATTTTGATATGGAACAAGAAAAAAATACAGAACAAATAGAGAAAGAACAATCTATGGAAGAGCCTGTCATCGAGGTGTACGCTGAGCCGGAAGTCGAGGTCGAAATAGATGAAAATACCGACAGCGGTGACAATAACAGAAAAAACCGCAGGAGACGTTCTGAAAGACATGCCAATGAGCTCAATGCCAAGGTGGAGGAAATGGGACGGAAACTTGTCGAAATGAACGATAAGTATATGCGTATTTATTCTGAATATGAGAATTACCGCAAGCGTACAAATGCCGAGAAGGCCGGTCTGATTCTGAACGGGGGCAAAGATGTCATAAAACTGATGCTGCCTGTGATTGATGATATGGAACGTGCTCTTGACAATTTGGCAGACGGAGATGCAGCAAAGGAGGGTATGCAGTTGATACTTAAAAATATGTTGAATGCCCTTCAGCAAAAAGGCCTTAGACCAATGGAGGCCAAAGGAGCCAAATTCGATGAGAATTTCCACGAAGCCATCACTCAGATACCGGCTCCTTCACCGGAATTCAAGGGTATGGTGATGGATGTTGTCAAGAAAGGTTATTTCCTTAATGACGAAGTGCTTAGATTTGCCCAAGTGGTGGTGGGATGCTGATATCCCTCTTTTTCTCTAATGGATGAATGAAGAAATAAAAAAATATGGCAAATAAAAGAGATTATTACGAGGTGCTTGGTGTCGACAAGAATGTGTCACCGGAGGATTTGAAGAAAGCTTATCGTAAACTTGCCCTCAAATACCACCCGGACCGAAATCCTGGCGACAAGGAGGCTGAGGAAAAATTCAAAGAGGCCGCAGAAGCCTATGATGTCCTCAGCAATCCTGACAAGAAAGCCCGTTATGACCAGTTCGGTCATGCAGGACTTGACGGTGCAGGATTTGGTGGACAGGGCATGAGCATGGACGATATCTTCTCGTCGTTCGGCAGTATATTCGGAGATCTGTTCGGTGGAGGCGGTGGATTTGGCTTCAGTGGCTTCGGAGGCTCCCGAACTCAGGGAGGCCCTCGGGGTGGTCAACGAGGTAGTAATTTGCGAATCAAGGTTAAACTGACGCTTGAGGAAATAGACCAGGGTGTCGAGAAGAAAATCAAGGTCAACAAATATGTGCCATGTAAGTCCTGTGGCGGCAGCGGTGCCAGAAACAACAGTTTCGAGACATGCTCCCATTGCCATGGCTCGGGTGTCGTTACAGAATTACGTCGCTCTCTTTTCGGACAGATGCAGACTCAGTCGGTATGTCCGTATTGCGGCGGACAGGGTCGTATTATTAAAGATAAATGTCCGGATTGCCATGGCGACGGCATAGTCAAAGCTGAAGATATTATCACCATCAATATTCCTGCAGGCGTAAGCGATGGCATGCAGCTCTCTATGCGAGGACAGGGCAACGCAGGCCCTCATGGCGGCGTACCTGGCGACTTGATAATACAGGTCGAAGAACTTCAGCATGATATTTTCGAACGCCAGGAAAACAACCTTTTCTACAATGCATTCGTTACCGTTGCCGAGGCTGCTCTGGGTGCTTCGATAGAGATACCGACTTTACATGGCAAGGTGCGTGTCAAAATCGAACAGGGAACACCTTCTGGCAAGGTCATCAGACTGAGAGGAAAGGGATTGCCGGACATTAACGGATACTCCCGCGGCGATATGCTGGTAAGTATAAATGTATGGGTGCCGAAAAGCTTGACAAAAGAGGAAAAGGCTATCCTCGAAGAACTCAGCAGCCATCCTAATTTCAAGCCTAATCCTTCGAAACAAGAGAAGGGCTTCTTCGATAAAATGAAGGATTTGTTTAATTAAACTCAATGAACGAGGCGTTCCTTCAATATATATGGCAACATAAATTATTGGAAGGCCCACTTACAACAATAGAGGGTCTTCCTGTTGTTGTTGAACGCCCCGGCGAACTGAATCGTGACTCTGGACCGGATTTCATAGACGCACGCATCACAATAGGAGGGTTGCGATGGGCCGGAAATGTGGAGATTCATGTCAGAGCATCGGACTGGAAGCTTCATAAACACTCCAAAGACAAGAACTACAATAATGTTATCCTGCATGTGGTATATATCCACGATGCCGACATAGTGCTTGAAAACGGCAAACAGGTGCCTGCCATGGAGATCGCTGGCAACGTGCCTGAAAAGGCGTGGGATAATTATAGCTCCTTGATGCATCCACGGCGGAATTCGGAGATACCATGTGCCGAACGGTTAAAAGAAATACCGGATTTTTTGTTCCAACTCAGTCAGGACCGTCTCGTGGTGGAAAGGCTGGAGCGTAAGTCTTCGGATGTCCAACGTATCTTAAACGAGACAAAAGGCAGTTGGGAACAGGCTTGCTATTGGCTTACAGCCCACTATTTCGGAGGCAAGTCCAACGCTTTTCCGTTTGAACTGTTAGCCAAGGTCACGCCCCTGACAATTCTTGCCAAGATAAAAGATAATCCGTTCCGAGTGGAATCGCTGTTCTTCGGACAGGCAGGACTGCTTGAAGGAGATTTCGAGGATGATTATCCAAAATTAATGCAGCGAGAATATAATTATTTGTCTGCAGCATATAAACTGAAGCCTATAGATGGCTTCCTGTGGAAATTTTTCCGTATCTACCCATCGGGGTTCCCTACAATACGTATTAGCCAATTCGCCAATCTGATAGTGCGTTCGAGTAATCTTTTCTCCAAACTGTTGGATGCTGACGATATTGAGACATTGAGACAACTCTTCGATGTGAAGGCATCGGAATATTGGAAGTCTCACTACAGGTTTGATGTCTGTTCCAACCCTCGTAATAAAACTGTCGGAACGAGCTTTGTAAATACTTTGCTTATCAATGCTTGGGTCCCTCTGCTGTTTCAGTATGGAGTTATGCATGGCGACGAGATACGTAAAGAACAGGCTTTTGAATTGTTGCGTCAACTTCCGGTAGAGCACAACCGTATTGTTGGCTATTGGCAAAAAGAGGGCGTTAATCCTTCCAACGCTGCTGAATCTCAGGCTTTGATTCAGCGCTATACAGAGTATTGTAAAGGGAAGGCTTGTTTGAAATGCCAACTGGCATTTCGTTTTATAAAGAATTGAAATAATATAAGATATGACTGTTTCTGAGTTGTCTGAAATACTGAGACCTTCTGTTTCCAGCATCGGAACACCCGATGTGTCGTTTTCGCGTATCTTGACTGACAGCCGAAAGCTTACTGAGGCATCGGAGACTCTTTTCTTTGCTATCCGTACCAAACGTAACAACGGGGCTAACTATATTCCTGAACTATATTCAAAAGGGGTGAGGAATTTTGTGGTGTGCAACGACCTCGACGATAAGCTGCAGACGGAATTGCAGATGCTGAAAGAGGCAAACTACTGGTTTGTCGGCGATGTCGTCGCTATGCTACAGAAAGTGGCGGAACATCACAGAAAACAATTCGATATACCTGTTGTTGGTATCACAGGAAGCAATGGTAAGACGATTGTGAAAGACTGGATTGTTCAACTCCTTGCTTCGGACCACCATATTGTTTCAAGCCCCAAAAGCTATAATTCTCAGATAGGTGTACCGTTGTCTGTATGGCAAATGAGTAAGGAGCATGACTTCGCTGTCTTCGAGGCTGGCATTTCTGAGACAGGTAAGATGGAGGCCCTGAAAAATGTTATATGCCCTACAATAGGTATCTTCACAAATATAGGACAGGCTCATGACGAGAATTTCCTCACTCGTTACCAGAAAATAGCAGAGAAATTGCAGCTGTTCACCCATTGCGAGGTCCTGATATATTGTGCAGACCATAAGGATATTCATTCTGTGGTGTCCGAAAAAGAGAGCCTTCGTCGTTTGAACCGCTTTACATGGGGTGTTTCCGATGAGAACCAGGTCCAGCTACGTGACACTATCGTTTCGGAACGGTCCACGGTTTTGAAGGTGATGTACAACAGCATAGGATATGATGTTGAGATTCCTTTTGTGGACAGGGCTTCGATTGAGAATGCAATGCATTGTATTACACTGATGTTCTATCTCGGCTATGACGGCGATGAAATAGTGGAACGCTGCCTGCATCTCTCACCCGTGGCTATGCGTCTCGAAATGGACGAGGCAATAAACAACTGCTTGCTGATAAACGACAGCTATAGTCTGGATATAAACTCTTTGTCTATAGCACTTGATTTTGTACAGCACGAACAACAACACTTCCACAAGACTCTTATCATGAGTGATTTCATGCAGACGGGCATCCCAGAACAGGAACTCTATTCTCAGGTGTCGGCATTGATAAAGCAGCGTGGAATAACCAAACTTATAGGAATAGGCGAGGCATTGTCGCGGAACAAAGAGCAATTCACCGACTTGACCTGTTACTATTACCTCTCCACAGAAGAGTTTATGCGTAAGCATCCTTTCAGCGATTTCCAGAATGAGACAATACTCCTGAAAGGTGCTCGAGTGTTTTGTTTTGAAAACATTGCCAAGGTATTGCAACGTAAATCTCACGAGACAATCATGGAAGTTGATCTTGATGCCATGGTGCAGAATGTCAACTATTACCGTTCCCGTATCGAGCCATCAACGAAACTTATGGCCATGGTGAAGGCCTCTTCTTATGGCGCTGGCAAAGTAGAGGTTGCCAATACGTTGCAGTTCAACCATGTCGACTATCTCACTGTGGCCTATTGTGACGAGGGAGTGGAACTGCGGCGCAACGGCATCACTTTGCCTATCATGGTGATGAACCCGGAAGAGGAGAGTTTCGACAATATTATCCGTTATGAACTGGAACCGGATATTTACAGTTTCCGTATTCTTGAGTCTTTTTTCGAGACTGCCAGTATCTATGCCGCTCAGTCCCATCCTGTTGCAATACACGTGGAATTGGACACGGGAATGCATCGCTTGGGGTTTGCAAATAGCCAAATACCGGAATTGGCACGTCGTTTGAAAGAGGCAAAGGGAATTCTTGAGGTGAAGTCCGTTTTCTCTCATCTTGCGTGCAGCGAGGATCCTGATATGGATGATTTTACTCGTAACCAGATAGATCGTTTCAAAGAAGGATCATTGTTGCTGAAAAAACTCCTCGGCAATGATTCCATATTGTGTCATATACTTAATTCTTCGGGTATTACCCGTTTTCCTGAGGCACAGATGGATATGGTAAGACTCGGTATAGGTCTCTATGGAATATCTCCTGAACCTGATGTACAGCGTATGCTGGCACCTGTAAGTACATTGAAGACACGCATATCACAGATAAAAGATATCCCTGCTGGCGACTCTGTGGGATACAACCGTCGTTGGATAGCGGAACGTGACTCGCGTATCGCTATCATACCCATCGGATATGCCGACGGATTGTCACGTCATTTGGGCTATGGCCGCGGTCATGTAGAAATAGACGGCAAACAGGCTTCGATAATAGGTAGTATCTGTATGGATATGTGTTTTGTTGATGTCACCGACATTTGTTGCGAGGAGGGTGACGAAGTGATTCTTTTTGGATCTGCCGAATCGCTTTGGAATATGTCAAAAGCAGCGGATACAATACCGTATGAACTGCTTACGGCAGTGTCCCCACGCGTTAAGAGAGTCTATTTTAGTCAGAATTAATAATGACGTTTTTTTTTTACAGGTATACACTGTAAAAAGCTAACGCTATAGTTGTAGTCTTAAAATGAGCGATAGTATGTTTTCACAGAAAATGAAATTGGCAGACCTGATAGAGGCCAACCATTATATCATACTTCTTTTATCACGCTTTGACATCCCGTTGGGCTTCGGCGACAAATCAGTCCGTGAGGTCTGTGTGGCGAATAATGTCCCTGTGGATTTCATGTTGATGATTTGCAATGTCTACACATTTGATTCGTATATTCCAGACGAGAAAGAGTTTGAGAGAACTGATATGAGTATGCTCGTGCCGTATCTCCTGGCTTCTCATAAGTACTATACTTTTGAGCGTCTGCCTCATATAGAGTCGCATCTGCATCATATCGCCGACAAGATAGAGCCTCGATATGGTGATATCCTTAAACGCTTTTATGCGGATTACCGTAGTGAGATTTCTGCACATTTCCGTTGTGAGGAGGAGATGGATTTCCCGAATCTTATATCCCTTCAAAAAGGCGATAGAATCAATATGTCGGTATCTTCACACTTCGAGGAGTCGCATGGCAGCCTGGTGGACAAACTGAACGATTTGACTCAGATAGTGTATAAGTATCTCCCTGGAAATGTCTTGCCGGAAGAAACCATGGAACTTGTTTTCGATATCCTGCAGCTGTCTTCCGATATACAGAAACATGTTCTGATTGAGGAGAGAATACTTGTTCCTTATATGAGATGGCTGGAAAGGGGGCTGAAATGAAGCCGTTGGTGTCAGTGTTGATTGTTGAGCCGTCGGAGATAATATACAACGGTCTGCGGACCATTCTCGAGGAGACTGGTAAATATAATGTACTCTCACCACGACATGATGCTGCAAATCTCGAAGAACGTCTTCCTGTTATTCGCCCTGATTTGCTGATAGTTAATCCTGCACTACTGACTTCTCAACCGAAGCATCAACTAGCTGAATATTGTGCAGTCAGACCGGGAATGCCTGTTGTCGCATTGGTATATCAGTATGTGGAACTCTCTTTTTTGGAAGCGTTTCGTTTTGTGATAGATATCAGGATGTCGCGAAGTATGTTGCTGTCGACTCTGACTAATGCTTTGAACAGCAACGTTGTTGAACAGGACAATGACGAACAGACGGAAAACTATGAACTCAGCGACCGCGAGACGGATGTCTTGGTACTTGTAGCCAAAGGGTTGAGCAGTAAGGAGATTGCAGATAATCTGCATATATCAATACATACAGTGAACTCGCACAGAAAGAATATCACGCATAAGACAGGAATAAAATCTGTTGCCGGTCTCGCAGTATACGCTATGTTGCACAATTTGATAGAGGATAGGGATAGAGGATAAGGCACTGAAGGCAGGAATTCGGTGGTTCTGTGTCTGCGTCGAGAATTGTACTCCTAAAGGGATTTGTAATTCAAAAAAAAGCGTATCTTTGCACTTCGAAATGAAACACTTCTCTTATATATCAATAGCATTTACTACGCTGATACTGTTGGTCTTCGGCTCAGGAGGCGTGGGTATAGAGAAGTGTGCCTGTTCAGGGAAAATTTCCATTGCGAATCCGTTGTCAGAAGACTGCTGCCCTAATGAGAGTGGTTGTATGATGGTTACTGTCGTACAGCTCTCTTCAGGGGAGATGCAGCACTGTACGGATGTACCGATGCCATATCCATTTCTTACGGCAATTTTTTGTGTGGCTCCGCAACCGGTATTGGAACGTTTTTCGGAGCCTGTTTCAAGGATTTTGTTCGATACCAGGCCGCCAGGCTATGTGGATAAAATAGTGTTAATGTGTTGATTTGTCTTTGACGTTGTTTCTCAACGTCACCTTTTCTATGTGTTGGGTGGAAATGATGGACTGGAGTATACAGCCAAATGTTTCCACATAAACACATCCGATAATTAACACATTTGTTTTATTTTATCTATTTATTAATGAAACGTTTGTTTTTATTTTGCTGCTGTATGATGTGGCTCGTTGCTGAGGCTCAGCAGCATGACACTGTGCAGAACTCCAGGCTGAACAAAGTTACCGTACGTTCGCATCGCCATTCAGGTATCAGCCGTATGGGCGGCGCAGAAAATGGGATTAATATGGGACAAGGAGAACTGTTTCGTGCCGCATGTTGTAACCTCGGCGAGAGTTTTGTGAACAGTGCTTCGGTAGATGTGAACTACAACGATGCAGCCGTAGGCGCAAGACAAATAAAACTGTTGGGACTCAGCGGACAATATGTTCAGATGCTTAACGAGGGCTTGCCGTCGTCGATAGGGGCTTCGTTGCCTTATTCTCTGGGATATGTCCCTGGAGCATGGATGAAAAGCATTTCGGTGAGCAAGGGGGCTTCAAGTGTTAAACATGGTCCGCAGAGCATTACAGGACAGATTAATGTCGAATATTTGAAGCCGGAGGATGACCCTTTGTTTCAACTGAATATTTATGGCGATAGCCGTCTTAAAAGTGAGTTTAACGCTGCGGTTAACAGACATATAGGTGATAATCTCAGCACTATTGTCATGGCTCATTATGAACATGATTTCGGACATCATGACGATGACGGTGACTTATGGCATGACTCGCCGGCAGTGACTCAGTTTCATCTGCAGAACCGTTGGAAATATGCCAAAGGACACTATATCATGCATGCTGGTGTGGGCTATCTGCAGGAACAGCGCGAAGGAGGTCAGATGCTAACTGTCGCAAATCCTTTCAGGGTACTACTCAACGCAAGCAGGGCAGAGGCTTATATGAAACATGCATGGCTCGTGGACCATGACCACAACACTAATATCGCTCTGTTGGCCAATGGATATTATTATTCACTTGACGGCACTTTTGGACCTAAGACTTACCGGAACAGTCAGCTGAATTTCAACAGCCGATTGGTGTTGGAACATGATTTCAACGAATTCCATAATATTTCTACCGGTCTGAGCCTGGATGGCAGCAGAATGGACGAGGATTTGTTCCTTATGACGTCACGTCAGTGGAATACACGAGAAATTGTTCCAGGGGCTTATGCCCAGTACACATATATGCCTTCATACAAGTTGACGGCTATGGCAGGACTACGTGCCGATTACAACAGCCTATACCAGCGAGCTTATTTCACTCCACGTCTGCATCTTAAGTGGATGGTGTGTGACTGGATGACACTGCGTGCTTCGTCGGGCAAAGGATTCCGGACTCCTCATGTTATTGCGGAGAACCATTACCTTTTGGCTTCAGGACGCACATTGGTCGCGGACACTATATTGCCACAGGAGGAAGCATGGAATAGTGGAATATCAATGGCTTTCTTTATTCCTGTCGGAGGGAAAAACTTAAAACTTAATGCGGAATACTATTATACTGATTTCATACACCAGACTGTGGTGGACTATGATAGCGACCCGACAAAAATTGTTATCAATGACCTTGACGGCTCGTCGTTTTCCCATACACTACAGGTGGACGCATCATATGATTTCACCGAGGAGTTTAATGTCTTGACGGCATTCCGGTACAACTATGTAAGATGTACCTATGACGGCATCCTAATGGAAAAACCGATGACATCGCGCTATAAGGGATTGGTGACGTTGAACTGGAAGCCGATGATGGCTATATGGCAGGTGGATGTCACACTGTCGCTAAATGGCGGCGGTCGCATGCCGACACCATATACGCTGATAGATGGCACACCGTCGTGGGACTCGGAATTCCCTGCATATATGCAGTTGAGTGCTCAAGTGACACGCGAATTCCGCCATTTCTCGCTATATGTCGGAGGAGAGAACCTTACTGGATATCGCCAAAAGAATCCAATAATCAATGCGTCGGATCCTTGGAGCACAGATTTTGACCCGACGATGATTTGGGGGCCTGTACACGGCATTATGGTGTATGCTGGAATACGAATGAAAATATAATTGTAATTTTAAAGTTATAACATAAGTTACAAAACAAGACTTGTAAGTTATGATAGTCACATGACACTACAGAAAAAAAATAACATATCATGAAACGTACATTATTAATCACTTTATTGGCCCTTTTGCTGGGCATCGGTGGCAAAGGCCTCCGTATCGTCGTGCTTACTCCTACTCCGGAAATGCACTGCGTCAGTTGTGAAAACAAAATCAAGGAGAATATGCGTTTTGAAAAAGGTGTAAAGAAAATCGAGACCAATCGTGAGAAACAGGAAGTCTCTATTACATACGACCCTTCAAAAACCAATGTACAGAATATCCGTGCAGGGATGAAGAAGATAGGTTACGAAACAAAAGTTGTCGTCGATAAGGAAGCAAAGACTCGTTAATGTCTCTGTGCTTGGATATGAAAAAACAGGGCCGATAAGTCATACTTATTGGCCCTGTTTTTTGTATGTAAGCAAGTGATTATTTGTCAAATGTCTGCTTCTTCAGGAATTCTGTGCAGTCTTCGAAAGTGGCGAATGTATGTTCTTCGGGGACTAATTCAGGGATGAGATTCATGGTTTTAAGCATGTACATGGGCTGAGGCTGTATGATGGTCATCAGCACTGTGGCACCTTTGGCCTGAATGTCTTTGATGGCGGTTTCCATGGCGTAAAGACCTGACTGATCCATGAAACTGACGAGACGCATGCGGATGATGACAATTTTCGCATCTTCTGGAACGTCATTCATCACCTCTTGGAATTTCGTTATCGTTCCGAAGAAAATAGGACCGTTAAGTCGTTGGATATATATGTGTTTTCTTATCTCGTCGGTGATACCGCCCTCGTCGCTCCAGGGACTTTCTTTATCAAAATTGGTCATTATGGAGGAGCTGTAGCCGCCTTCGACGAGGTCGCTGGCACGTTTCATGAACAGCACACAGGCTATCACCATTCCGATGCCTACGGCAGTGAGAAGGTCGACAAAGACGGTAAGGAGGAATACGACGATTAGGACGAAAGCGTCGGCACGCGGTATTTTGAGAAGGTCTTTGAATCCTTTGAAGTCGATAATGCCCCAGCCTACAGTGATAAGGATTCCCGCCAATACTGACAGTGGTACATATTTCACCAGACTGCCTAATCCAAGCAGGATGGCCAAGAGGAAAAGGGAATGGATCATTCCGCTAAGTTGGGTGCGTCCTCCACTTTTTACATTGACGACGGTACGCATAGTGGCTCCGGCACCTGCAATGCCGCAGAAAAGACCGCTAATCATGTTGCCGATACCTTGGCCGATAAGTTCTTTGTTGCTGTTGTGATGGGTCTTGGTGATGTTGTCGGCGACTACGGATGTCAGAAGGGTGTCGATGGAGCCTAAGCCTGCCAAGGTTAGACCAGGCAAGATGCTTGCTTTAAGTAGTGCAATCCAGTCCAGACCTGCCAACTCAACACCTTCTTTGGCAAAGAAAGGCATAGGCATACCACTTGGAATCTTTCCAATGGTCAGTTTCTCAGGGATGTCAAGGAAGAGCGATATGACTGTCATGGCTATCAGGGCTACGAGAGTGGCGGGTATTTTCTTTGTTATTAGAGGAAACAGGTAAATGATTACTATTGTTCCCAAGCCTAACCACAAGGCGTTGAGTGAGATGCCCCCTGCAATACGTATTGGCAACTCGGTAATCATGTCAATTGCCAAAACAGGTGATTTCAATCCTACCAATGGATAGAGTTGCTGGAGTATGATGATGACTCCGATACCGCTCATAAATCCTGATAAAACAGGGTAGGGGATATAGCGTACGTATTTGCCGATTTTAATGATGCCGAACAGTACCTGGAACAGACCACAGAAGAGTCCGGCCATGGACATGGCAATCAATACTTCGGGGAACGAATGTCCCGAAGAAGCCCAGACACCGGATATCAACGAGGCAGTGATAACAGTCATGGGACCTGTGGGACCGCTGATTTGAGAGTGCGTGCCGCCGAACATTGCAGCGAAGAACCCAAGCAGGGTGGCACCAACCAGACCGGCTAAGGCTCCTAAGGAACTCGCGGCGGGATCGTCAATGCCGCCAAAAGCTTGTATGCCGAATGCAAGAGCAAGAGGAAGGGCAACAATACCGGCGGTAATACCGCCGAAAATGTCGCCTTTAAGGTTTTTTGTAGTAAGAAATGCCATAAAAAAAAGTTAATTAATCTTATATAATCTGTTTAATGATAAGCGATTGCTTTAATATAAAGCTGTTTTTGGTTTTGCAAAGTTACGATTTTTAAAGATTTTTGCGTATTTTTGCAAAATTATTTAATAGTATACATAATATGCTTCGTAAGATTCGCACGGTTGCCGCTATCGTGTTTTTTTTCGCTATCACTGCGTTATTTCTTGATTTCTCAGGTGTGATGCATCGTTTCTTGGGATGGATGGCAAGTATGCAGTTCTTGCCGGCAGTCTTGGCTGGCAATATTGTTGTTGTCTGTTGTATCTTGTTGTTTACGTTGCTCTTCGGCCGCTTCTACTGCTCGGTAGTGTGCCCGCTTGGAGTTATGCAGGATGGTTTCAATTTCATTGCTCGCAAAGTGAAGAAGGGTCGCTTCCATTTTTTGAAAGAGAACAGATGGCTTCGTTATCCTGTATTGGCTGTTTTTGTCGCTCTCATGATTATAGGGCTAAACAGTGTGGCAATTCTGATAGCGCCGTACAGTGCCTATGGACGTATAGTTACAAATCTGTTGCAGCCTGTATATATGTGGGTAAACAACATCCTCGCAGGCATGTCGGAACGTGCGGACAGCTACAGCTTCTATTCCGTGGATGTGTGGATGAAAAGTGGGATGTCATTGGCCGTAGCGGTGGTTACGTTGTTGTTGGTGGGTTTTCTGGCTTTGCGTCGCGGCCGCACATGGTGCAGTACGGTATGCCCTGTCGGCACTGTGCTCGGATTTGTATCGCGCTTCTCTCTGTTTCGCCCGGTCATTGATGTCGACAAGTGTAAGAATTGCAAGAAATGTGAACATAACTGCAAGGCATCGTGTATTGATGTCGCAAACCACACTATTGATTACTCTCGCTGTGTGGCTTGTATGGACTGTATAAGCAGCTGCAACTCCGACGCACTGCACTATAGCAATACACGCTTCCGTCTGAACCCCGGAGCCGTCGCGACAACTAAGGATGTGGATGTTGACAAGTCTAAACGCAAATTTATCGTGGTTTCAGCTGCCACGGTGGGAACGATGGCACTCGAGGCTCAAGAGAAAAAAATAGACGGCGGACTCGCCGTGGTCGAGGACAAATTGATACCGCATCGCGATGTCCCTTTGAAGCCGGCAGGTTCACTAAGTTTGAAAAATTTCACCTCTCACTGTACAGGATGTCAGTTATGTGTCAGCGAATGCCCTAATCATGTACTGCGGCCGTCGGAGGCATTGGAGACACTGCTCCAGCCGGAGATGTCGTTTGAACGCGGATATTGCCGTCCGGAGTGTACACGATGCAGCTCGGTATGTCCCACAGGAGCTATACATAAGATAACCAAAGAGGAGAAAACGGACATTCATATCGGTTTCGCGGTTGTCGTGCCGGACAACTGTCTGCCATATCGTGACGACATATTGTGTGGCAATTGTGCCCGACATTGCCCGTCAGAGGCCATAGTCATGGTCCCTAAGGATAAAAATGCCGACCCCGAGAAGCCGGACACTGTTAAAATACCTTCTGTCAACACAGACAAGTGTATCGGCTGTGGTGCTTGCGAGTATCTCTGTCCGTCACGTCCGGTCAGTGCAATTTATGTCAACGGAAGAGAAAAACATGTTTGAGATACAATAACGTTTTAAACCTATAATCCCTATCGGACCTGAAAAACAACGAATAATAATCTTTATGCCATGGATTTGATACTGAAATATTTCCCAGACTTGACAGAACTTCAGAAAGAGAGATTCGCCGCTTTGCCGGAACTCTATGCGGATTGGAATAGTAAAATCAATGTTATCTCAAGAAAAGACATGGACAATTTCGTTGAACATCATGTCCTGCATTCTCTTGCAGTGGCAAAGGTTATTCAGTTCAAAACGATGGCCGATATCATGGATTTGGGCACGGGAGGGGGATTCCCTGGTATTCCGTTGGCCATAATGTTTCCAGATGCTAATTTTTACCTTGTGGATTCCATAGGCAAGAAAATCAAGGTGGTCCAGGCTGTGGCCGACAGCTTGCAACTGAAGAACGTACGTGCTGAACAGATTCGCGCAGAACAGGTCGATGCCTCGTTTGATTTTGTTGTCTCGCGTGCCGTAACAGATTTGTCTCAATTCGTAGGATGGGTGAGAGGCAAGATATCAAATATTCAGTACCACAGGCTCCGTAATGGAATCATATATTTGAAAGGTGGCGATTTGACGGATGAGTTAAAACCGTTCCATAAGAAAGCCCGTATTTTTGACATATCCGATTTCTTCGTGGAAGAATGGTTTGAAACAAAGAAAATCATTTATATGCCGATAAAGTAATACCTACTGTCATAATATCACTGTAATTAACATCGATGAAAATACAATCAAAAATAAAAACAAAGTCTAAACTGGTAATGACTGTGCTTGCAGTACTTGTGTTGGCTGGTTGCGGGCACGGTTCGCGAGAGGATATATTGTTGAGAGAGTGGCATTTCTTGTACGAAGATGTATGGTATGACGCCAGAGTCCCTGGATGTATACATACCGACTTGCAGGACCAGGGTCTGATTGACAACCCATTCTATGCCGACAATGAAGACTCGGTACAATGGATAGAGCATCAGACATGGACTTACAGGTCTTCGTTCAAATGCCCATCAGGAAGTTATGAAAAGATCAGCCTCCTCTTTGAAGGGATAGACACTTATGCGGATATCTATCTTAACGACAGCCTGCTCGGAAAGACTGCCAATATGTTCCGCCCTCATGAGTTTGTATTGTCCCAGGCTTTGCTGAAGAAAGGTACTAATGTTATCACTGTAAGGTTTTATCCTACAAGTACATTTGACAGTATGGCTCTTGCGGCATTGGGCTACGATGTGCCTGATCATCGTGTATTCACCCGCAAGGCTCCTTACCAACAGGGTTGGGACTGGGGCCCTCGTCTGAACACTTGTGGGTTATGGAAACCCGTTCATCTTGTCATGTGGAACGGTGACGACACATCCGCTATACAGGTGCTGGATGATATGTATGACGATAGAGTCGCTAAATATGCAAAACTGTTCCCTTACAAGGATGTCTGCCTGATTCAGAATGAAGACTCTATAGGCCAGAGCTTTACCTTTCAGGTTGATGGTAAGCCTATCTTTATTAAGGGTGCCAATTGGATACCTGTCCACAGTTTCCCGATAGTCGAACGCGAGGGCATGCGACAGCGTTATCGTCATCTGCTCTGCTCTGCCAAAGAGAGTGGATTCAATATGATTCGTGTATGGGGTGGAGGTATATATGAACCGGAGTTTTTCTATGATTTATGCGACAGCCTTGGACTCATGGTATGGCAGGATTTTATGTATAGCTGTGCTTTTTATCCTGGCGACAGGGATTTTCTGGATGAAGCGCGTGCAGAGGCCCGTTACCAGGTTCGCCGCATTTCCAGACATCCATGTGTGGTGCTGTGGTGCGGCAACAACGAAGTGCAGAACGGATGGGAAGATTGGGGCTGGCAGCAGCAGTTCGGCTATACACAGGCTCAACAAGAACAGATAAAGGCTGATATTGAGCGACTATTTGGCGTCGGAGGCCTTCTGGATAGCGTCGTGAAGGAGTATGGTAACGGACGTCAATATATTCCTACTTCGCCACTCTATGGTTGGGGACATCCAGAGTGTGTGACACACGGGGATTCTCACTATTGGGGTGTATGGTGGGGTGAACAGCCTTTTGAGATGTACGCCGAGAAGACAGGACGTTTTATGTCGGAATATGGATTCCAGAGCTATCCGGAATGGAGCACTATACAGAACTTCTGCCCCAAATCCCAACTCGATATCAATTCGCCTACGATGAAGCACCACCAGAAACATGTTCGCGGCGTTGAGATTATTGACAAGGCGATGCAAGAATACTACGGGGTCGATTCCCACACATTGTCATTGGAAGACTTCTGCTATGTGTCTCAACTGCTCCAGGCTTGGGGTGTCGGCTACGGAATATTGCAGCATATCAAAAGACAACCGCATTGTATGGGTACGCTCTTCTGGCAACTTAACGACTGCTGGCCTGTGGCTTCTTGGAGCAGTATGGATTACTACGGCAACTGGAAAGCCCTCCAGTACCGCGTCCGTGATTTATTCTCCGATAAAGTCAATCTGCAAAAATGGGACCTCTACTATTCTCATTACCCGAAGGATGTCCCTCTTCAAAAACCACACTATAAGACTGCGGTAAAAGTCAAGAATGGCATTCTGTATGTGACGCTTAGTGCGGAGAACAAGCTTCGGGATGTTATGCTACAGACCTCTCCTCATGTCGACGGACATTTCGATAACAACTATTTCGATATGAATCCAGGACAACAGAAGACTGTCAGATTTATTCCCTACGACAGGAATATTGACATATCAGGAATAGATGTCACTGTGAAGACTTTAAACGATATTATTGGACAAAAATAAAAAAAAATTTACGCGAAATGAAAAGATTGATTTCCTTTTTGCTGCTTGTCGCACTATTGCCGATTGCTGTTTATGCACAGGCTGACAAGAAACTGATTGAGAAAGCGGAAGCGGGCGATATCAACTCCATGATTATGCTCGGAAAATGTTATGAATGGGGTGCCGGAGTCCCTCACGATTCTACTATGGCGCTGCAATGGTTTAGGAAAGCCGCCGACAAGGGAAGCTGCGAAGCATGGATTAATATTGCTAAATATTATATATCAAGTACTTTGGTGCCTCATGATACTGCCCGTTTTTATTCGATTTGCAAGGAATGGGCGGATAAAGGGTGTCCAAATGCAATAGCTGCTCTTGGAAGTGCATATTTATATGGTACTGGTGTCCAGGCGGATACTGCACGTGCTTTGGAGTTATTTAATCTGGCAGCAAAGAAGGGATCGGACTTTGGTATGTATAGTCTTGGTCTTGCATATTGTCATGGAGAATTAGGTGTGAAGAAAGATGAGAAAAGAGGCTTCGCATATTTTGAGAAAGCTGTCAAAAAAGACATGTTCTTCTATGGTTATGATTACATAGCAAGAGCGTATGCTTCTAAAAATGACTTTTCAATGGCGTGGAAGTATGTTAACGAGCCTTTGAAATGGAAACAACCTGATGCTGTAACTATTGCGGCATTAATGTATTATTACGGCAATGGTGTTACCATGAATGAGGCCAAAGCTCAGCAGATGATGTCTGGTTTGGTGGCAGAGCATCACAATCTTGAATGGAGTCAGGATGTTGCAGGTCTGGTGTATATGGTGACCGATGATCCTGCTCTTCGCGACACTGTCAGAGGTCTGCAATACTGGAAAGAGGGTGACGCTTTCGGTAGTGATGGCTGTACGTACAGACTTGCCCGTCATTATTTTAATACGGACCGTCCCGCTATGGCAAAAGAGTGTCTGATGAGGATTGTGAATAAAAAGAAGAGCAATTATGGTGGCGAAGCCTGCTATCTGCTCTCTCAGATGGCTTATGAGGGACAAGGCGAAGAACAGGATATTGACGCTGCCCTGTCATGGCTGCGTATTGGGGCGGATCAGTATAATAATGCTCAGTGTGCTACAACTTTGGCTGGATTTTATGAGGGTATGGACGACGACAGTGGTATGGACAACAGTGTTATTGTTGAACGCTATTACCGCAGAGCCGATGAACTTGGCGACACCAATGCTCTCGCTGAATTGGGTAAATATTTCGCCAATCAAGGTAATACTGTCGCTGCAACTATGTGTTTCAATGAGATGATTCAAAACGGCAATCTGGATGGATATTATTGGGATGCAGTGTTGTATGCCTCGATAGGCAGTGATACAAGGATACTTTTGAATAAGTTTTTGCTCGGAGACAAGAAGGGAAGTGTTAAATGCTCGGAAACTCTTGGTGAGATATATGAGGCTGGTTATGGGATTGTTGAACCTGACAATAAGAAAGCTTTGAAATATTATGAACGTGCTGCCACTCCAAGTGCATACTACAATATCGCCATGTTATATCTTAAGGGTGAATATGGCAAACGAAGCAAGAAGGATATCGCTAAAGGGTTCGACTACTTGAACCGTTCCGCAGACATGGGCTACATAGATGCAATAAATACTCTGGGCTATTGCTATGAGACAGGTATGGATGTTGACAGCGTGGATCATGTCAGGGCACTGTATTATTATAAGCTTCTGGCTGACAATAATGTTGCTTTGGGTCAGTTCAAGATGGGCTTATATTATGAACTTGGCGACGGAGGTCTTCCTGTCGATTCAGTAAAAGCCATTGAGTTTTATACTAAAGCTGCAGAGCAGGGACATGGTGAGGCAATGTGCTATCTGGGCGATTTTTATCGTATTGGCCGTTTCTTGCCTCTCGACAGGGAAAAAGCATTTGAATACTATATGAGTGCCCACGAGGCTGATGAGGAAATTGGCACTTACTATGTTGCACGATCCTATCTTGAAGGCTGCGGTGTGGATATCGATACTTCTGCAGCAATACCCTATCTGAGGATGGCTTCTGACCAGGGTGTCGGCAAGGCTTCATATCTTCTTGGCGAGTTCTTCAACTATGGCAAGGGAGGTATGACTCAGGATAATGACTCTGCATTGTACTACTATATCAACGGACACCAGAACGGCAGCGGAGACGCAAGTTATGTCATTGGTACAAAACTTGCACAGGAAGAGATGTACGCACAGGCTGTGGAGTATTTTTACACGGGGGCTGTAAGAGGCAACAATGATGCTATGATTCTCTTTGCTATCTGCCTGCAGAGTGGCATCGGAATAGACGAAGACCCTGCGGAGGCATACAAGATTATGCAGATTGCCAGAAGCCGTGTGGACGACCCACGTGTCTATTCTTTCTTGGGATTGGCATGTCTGCAGGGTAATGGATGTCCTGAAGATGAATCCCTTGGTAAGTCGTATCTCGACACAGCTGCCAATTTAGGGAGTGAGAGCGCAATGTACTACCTCGGTATCTGCTACATGGAAGGCTATGGCTGCGACCCGGATACTACGATAGCTCTGCGTTGGCTTGAGAAAGCCGCCGATGCAGGTTCCATGAGAGCATGCAATATGATTGGCGACTATTATGAGGAACGTGAAGAATTTGATAAAGCCGTTCTTTATTTCCAGAAGGCCGCTGACAATGGGGATCTTACAGGTATCTGCAACCTCGGTTACTGTTATGAGAAAGGAAACGGAGTAACTCTCAGCTACAAGAAAGCATATCAATTATATATGACAGCCGCCACGCAAGGCTCCATACGTGCTTACAAGATGATTGCCAATTGTTATCTTGAAGGAATCCATGTCGAACAGGATGCTGTGGAGGCTCTCAACTGGCTCACCAAGGCCGCCGATGCAGGCGATGTTCATGCTATGTATGTGATAGGCTCGCTTCTCGAAGATGGTGAAAACGGCATTGTACGAGACCTTAAGAAAGCCAAGGAGTGGTACAAGAAAGCCGCTGCGGCAGGGTATGAGCCGGCACAAGCCGCACTCAACAGATTGAAATAACGGTTATTCGTTTTTCCAAAAGGCAAAAACGACTGCCAGAATTATAAAGGCGAACGCTACGAGGTGATTCCATCTTATGGGTTCGCCTTTAAATATTGTTGCCACTATTGCGGTGAAAACTGTGAGGGAAATAGCTTCGCTTATGATTTTTAGCTGCATAAGTGAGAAGGGCCCGCCGTTGATTTGTGACCCTATACGGTTTGCCGGAATGAGAAAACAATATTCTACAAATGCCAACCCCCACGAACTAAGAATGATGAGAATCAGAGGCCAGTCGGTATTTATTTTCATCTCTGACAGTTTCAGATTGCCATACCAGGCAAATGTCATGAATACATTAGAGACAATAAGTAGTAAGACGGTGAGTAATCCTTTTGGCATATTGTGTGGTTGTTATGATAGGGCTAATTTGACTAATATGGATATAACTGCTAAGCGGTGTTGACGTTAAAGTTAAAGTTAAAGTTAAAGTTAAGGTTAAAGTTAAAGTTGATTCTCTATAGCTTTCGCATTATCCTCTTTTATCTTGTGTATCAGCATGGCAAACACTTCGTTGCAGGCACGTTCTATAGTGCGTAGCCTGTCGTCGCCGTATTTCTTCAGCTGTACTGTCACGCCGTTAGGCCCTGCTACAGCCATCCATACGGTGCCGACGGGTTTCTCTGGACTTCCCCCTCCGGGACCGGCAACGCCCGATGTGGCGATTCCATAATCGGCATTCAGCCTCTCGCGTACTCCGAGAGCCATCTCACTTACTGTCTCTCCACTTACGGCTCCGAATTGCTCCAAAGTGCTGTGCTTCACTCCGAGGGTGCATTCTTTGACATCGTTGCTGTAGGCTATCACACCGCCACGGAAATATTTTGAAGCACCGGCCATAGAGGTGATTTTAGATGCTATGGCACCTCCCGTGCAACTCTCGGCACTGGCTAATGTCTTGGAATTGACACGGAGCATCTGTGCTACAGCCTCGGGCAGCGTCTCCATGTCTTCACCTACAATATATTTCCCGGCAATAGGATATAACTCCTTCACGGCATTGATAATCTGGCTTTCAAGCAAATCGCGGTTGTCGCCACGTGCAGTAAGGCGTAGCTTTACCATGCCTGCTTGCGGAAGGTATGCAAGTTTAATGCTCTTTGGCAACGATAGTTCCCATTTCTCAATCATATCGCTCAAGAAAGACTCTCCGATGCCTTGTACTAATATGTTCTTGTGGATGATATGTCCTGTCTGGAAATGTTCCTGTAGTCTAGGAACGACTTCGGTGACCATGATGTTTTCCATCTCGAACGGTACTCCCGGCATCGCAACGACGACTTTCCTTGGCGTACCGTCATTGATATTGAACTCAGGGTCTGAAGTCTCGAACCACATGCAAGGTGCAGTGCCTTTTACATTGTTGATGACAGTGCAACATTTAGGGACAAGGGCCTGCTGGCGATTTATGGGTGTCAATTCATAACCGCGAGCTTCGAAGATACGCTTTACATTCTCTAATGCTTCGACACTCTCAACCAGTTCGCTATGGAAAAAATCGCACAGCACTTTCTTCGTCATGTCATCCTTTGTGGGGCCGAGGCCTCCGGTGATGAGGACGGCATCGTTGTTTTTGAGGCAGCGACGTAAAGTTGAGCCGATTTCGGCTACGTTATCGGAAATAATGTTCACATCCCGAACTTCCATACCTGCCTCGCATAACATCTTGGACATATTGGAAGCGTTGGTGTTAACAACCTGTCCTATCAGCAGCTCGTCGCCTATATTAATTATGCTAATATTCATATTCTGTGTGTTTTATATGGGGTATTGTACCCTTTTGACAGGGTGCAAAGATACTACTTTTTTGACAATATGGATTTTTTTTTCCGAGGGATGAACTTTTTTTCGTATTTTTGCATTTTCTTAGATTCATTGAAATGATGACCAATATACCCAATTTAGACGAGCTGATACAAA
>JAGADZ010000011.1 GCA_017613375.1 Bacteroidales bacterium
GACCTCAACTTTGTCAGTTTGTTTTCTTCCTTGTCGGCCGCTCTGCGGTATTCTTCTTCCTCCCAGCTGGTGGGGTTCTTTCCAAAGTCACTTTTGGGTGACAAATATTTCCCCCATTTCGAGTCTGTGTTTGATGGGTCCGTCACAAAAGAAAGGGTGACACTCTTATCCTCGACCTGGGGATTACGTTTAACCATACACAACTCATCAAACATCAGCGAACTGTCAATATCTATCGCTGCTTCTACAATAGCTTGTAGTTGCTTATCGTTATTTATGGCTTCCGCCACTTGGATTTCCCTGTCTTCAGGCAGACTTCCTTGAAGAAACGAGGCCAATTCTTCGTCTGTTATCTTATTTATCTCATTCATTGTTTCTGTGTCTCTATAGATCGTCTTCAACTAATCCATAAACGATGGCTCCAATGATAAAACTGCCTAATATTACATACCACGGAAGACCGTCGCGTATACCATAAATCACGGAGCCAATACACCATACTTTTGCCAGATAACCGATAATTCTCATAATGTTTGTTTTTGAATGTTTATCAGTATAGACGTGTTCAGATGGCATTTCTCCCACTCGGCTTTTTTTTTAATATCCCATTTCTTTCATATAAGTCTCTCTTAATTGCTTCTTGGCACGTTCATGTGTGCGATAGTATGACGACATGCTTTCACCCATCTTTGCCGCGGTCTCATCGTGGTCTAGGTTTTCAAGATAATGATGACGTATTAGGTCGCGATAACGTTCATTTTTCATCATACCGACAATCTTTTCAAAATCCTCACGGCTGATATCAACAGCTACGGATTCTGTTTTTTCATCACCGTGAAGGTCTTCGTATGTTCCGAAACAGTAAACCAATCGGCGCTTTTTGTATTTTGAGATACAAAAATGGACAGAAACAACTTTCATCCACCACGGGAGCCTGCATTGAAACTGATAATCCTGCAACCGCGATGTGTCTTTGGGTGGTCTCGGTTCCATAACGTGTAAATAGATGGAATCTGTCAGTTCCACCTCGTTGGTGCTGTCAGGATGATATATGCTTTGCAATTTTTTGAAAAGCAAGTGATACATCCCATACCAAAATTGATCGGTTTCTTTTTCGAGTTTTTTTAACAGACAGGAGACCAACGTACGATCGTCCATGTGCTCAATAAGCGGATATGGTATCGGCAGTGTTCTCATTTTTTCAAAAATAACAATAAAAAAAACGTGAACTTATTTTGTTCAAGTAGAGGTTCTGTTAATTGATTTTTGGAAATCATTCATTAACTCATATAGATATGCGGGACTTTGCACATACAGTTCGCCTTCCTCATCTTGAAGAGCCTCAGACAATGGCGAGTTATAAACTTTTTCCATTGCTTGCTCTATGCTGCATCCGGTGTCCTCAATTACATATTTCACCAACTCGCTCAAGACATAGTTGGTGAGATAAGTCGCTATCTGATGATGTGAAGGTTGGGTCATACTGTTTCGGCTTTTATCTTTCGAAGGTAATGGAGTGCTCTTTCGGTTCCAAAATAGTACTGCTGGTCGAGGTATTTGTCCTGCAGCAGCCGAGCAGCCTGTTCTGGCGAGAATATTCCCTCACGGTAGTTGGTCAACTGCAAAACAACACCATCGTTGGCTATTGGACCTATGATAATGTCATAGTCGTGTACAGGTTCAGTGTTTTTTCGGTCACGGTTCGCATCCACAAACAAGAACCATTCCACCGAAGCCGTCTCAGAAAAACGTTTAATCTTCAAGTCACACTGGAGTGCCGATTCATCAAATTCGTAGGTTATCAATGTAGCCACCCCACCGAAGAGCCTTGCTCTCTTTTGTGCCATACGGACAGCGGTGTTCCGGTCTGGTGTTGCATAGAAACCTTTGCCAAAATCTTTGTATCGCAAGCCATGACTTATGTCTATCGATTCAATATCGATATTTGTGCCGTGGAATAGTTTCATGAGAGTGCTCCTCCATTCTTTTGACAGATGACAAGCAAATCGTCTATGGTTTCATCCATTGACTGAAGATGTTCCACATCATAGAACTCTATCAAGAATGCCAGCCCCTTGTGCTCGTGCAAATAGTTGAACGCAGTTTGACGTGACATCGCAAAACGTTCACCAAATGCTTGAATAACAGACGTAAGGAATGGTATCTCGTATTTGCTCATGAATATTATGGTTTCAGTTTTTTTATTTTGCAAAAATACGATATTATTATAAAACAGCCAAATTTATTTTGGTTGATTATTCCCAACGGACATATCCATCACAACGTCACAGAGAAAAAAAACGACAGGCATCTTGTTTTCTATTCCTGCACAATAAAAAGGCTGAAATACTGTTATTATAAAATAAAAAACAACGCAAAAATATGTTAGGCAATTTCTCTTATTCCAATCCCACCAAGCTTTTTTTTGGCGACAAATCGCTGGACTATCTGCATAAAGAGCTCAAGAATTACGGACCTACCGTGCTGCTTACCTACGGAGGCGGCAGCATAAAGAAAAATGGCATATACGACGCTGTGACAAAGATACTGCGAGAAGAGGGGAAATGCATTGTGGAACTGTCAGGTGTCATGCCCAACCCCACAGTGGAAAAACTTTACGAAGGAGCAAAAATGGCTCGCGAAAACAATGTCGACCTTATTCTTGCCGTAGGCGGCGGTTCCACGATAGACTATGCCAAGGGTGTCAGCTGTTCTGCTTGGTGCGAGGAAGACCCTTGGGAGAAATACTATACACGTATGGAAGAGGCTTCCTGCAAGGTCATTCCCGTCGGTGCCATACTCACAATGGTGGGCACAGGTTCCGAGATGAACGGGGGAAGCGTGATAACCAACCATAAGCTTGGACTGAAAGTAGGAAAAGTTTTCGGCAGCTATGCTTTCCCGAAATTTGCGATACTTAATCCTGAATTTACATTTACGGTACCGCAATACCAGATGGTGGCTGGATTCTTCGACATCATGAGCCATATCATGGAACAATACTTCAGCGATGCCGATGACAACACCAGCGACTATATTGCCGAAGGACTGATGAAATCGTTGATACACAGCAGTCGCATCGCTGTAAAGAACCCCAAAGACTACGAAGCACGCAGCAATATAATGTGGACATCCACATGGGCACTGAACACATTGATATCCAAAGGCAAGACAACAGACTGGGAGGTTCACATGATAGGACAGGCTATGGGAGCTATAACCGACGCCACCCACGGTATGACCCTCGCCGCCGTGTCTATTCCCTACTACCGTCATGTCATGGAAGGCGGAATAGCAAAATTCGCACGTTTTGCAACGAATGTATGGGATATTGAGAGGTCCGGCAAGAGTGAACGTGAACTTGCCGACGAAGGCCTGAAAGCCTTAGAGTCTTGGATGCAGGAAATAGGTCTTGTAACGAGGAGCTCAGAACTTGGTGTCACAGAGGAGAATATCCCTGCGATAGCCGACGGCACATTCCTTTTGGATGGCGGCTATAAGCAACTGACACGCGAAGAGGTTATAGAAATCCTGAAAGAAAGCCTGTAAGCAGTTTAAAAAAAAATCATACATTTGGAATTCCGAAAGGAGAGTGTTTTTTTAGGATAATCGTTTGTAAAGAACTGTAAAAAGAATACTTACCAGCATTATCCGACAATATACAAAACAAGCAAAACCATGAAACTTGAGTTTTTAGGAGCTACTCGCGAGGTAACTGGAAGCAAGCACCTCATAACTACAAAAAAAGGGCTAAAGATACTGCTGGACTGCGGTATGTATCAAGGCAAGGGTCTCGAGACCGACGCCATGAACCGAGACCTCGGCTTTGACCCTAAGGAGATAGACTATCTTATTCTGTCACATGCCCATATTGACCATTCCGGGCTTATACCTTACATCTACAAGCTGGGCTTCAACGGAATAATCATCTGCACCCCCGCCACACGCGACCTATGTGCCATAATGCTTGCCGATGCCGGCCGCATACAGGAATCGGATACCCAGACCTTCAACAAGAAACGTCAGGCCCAAGGGCTGCCACCTGTTGAGCCAATATACACTCTTGCCGACGCCCAAGCCTGCATGCAGTGTTTCATCAGCGTGCCTTATCACAAGAAATTCAACATAGAAGGAGAGGTCACTGTTGAATTCTTCGATGCAGGCCATATCCTTGGCAGTGCCTTGGTGTACCTGGAGATTAAAGAAAGTCGAAAGACCATCAAGCTCGGATTCACTGGCGATGTGGGACGCTACGACAAGCATATCCTGAAAGATCCCGAGCCATTCCCGCAAGTGGACTATCTGTTGATGGAGTCGACCTATGGCGACCGTCTACACACCACCCTCGACAATGCAGAGCAAGAGCTGCTGATGGCCGTCCTCGACACCTGCACCAAGAAGAAAGGCAAACTAATTATCCCGTCGTTCGCCATTGGACGCGCCCAAGAGATAATATACGCTCTCGACCGGCTGAGAAGCAAAGGTTTGCTGCCCGACATCGACGTATTTGTAGACAGTCCCCTCAGCGTGAACGCCACAAACATAATGAGACTTCACACCGAATGTTTCAACGATGATATCGTGGCTTACATGAAAGACAACCCCGATCCATTCGGATTCGACAGACTACAGTACATACAGTCGGTTGAAGCATCCAAGGCTTTGAATGTACGCCACAAGGCCTGCATCATAATATCGGCTTCGGGCATGATGGAAGCCGGGCGAGTGAAGCACCATCTGGCAAACAACATCGACAATCCGAAGACCACGATTCTATGCGTGGGATACTGCGAGCCGTCGACATTGGGAGCGAAAATCATGCGAGGCGACAAGACAGTGTCTATTTTCGGACGTCCATACGAAGTCCGTGCAGAGCTGCGCAGCATAGAGTCTCTGTCTGGCCACGGCGATTATGAAGAGTTGATAAAATACATATCCTGTCAAGAGAAACGTCGCCTGAAAAAGATTTTCCTCGTCCACGGAGAAGGAGAGACTCAAGAGCATTTCAAGCAGACCCTCAACAAACGTGGTTACAAACGTGTCGAAATCGCCAACTTCCGCGAAGAAGTGGAACTATAATTCAACTTTAACCTTAACGTTAACTTTAACTATTAATGACGAAAACGATAATTTTTTTCAACCTTCTGCCTGACCTATGGTCATGGCCTGCGACCGAAGTGGAGCAAACGTTAACTATAACTTAAAAAAAAAACACCTCATACCTCACACCTCATACATCATATTTAATCTTAACTATAACTCCCATTTTAACTCCCGATTAAACTCCAAAAATAAAAACAAACAATTATGATAACATTTATTATTTCCATTATTTTACTTTTGCTGGGTTACCTCCTTTATTCCAAGTTAATCCAACGTGTCATTGGTGTTGACCCTGCCCGTACCACCCCAGCCGTAGCTCACCCCGACGGCGTGGACTATGTCCCCATGAAACCTTGGCGCATTTTCCTGATTCAGTTTCTGAATATTGCAGGCGTTGGTCCCATCTGCGGTGCCATTATGGGTGCTCAGTTCG
This sequence comes from Bacteroidales bacterium, assembly GCA_017613375.1. Taxonomy (GTDB): domain Bacteria; phylum Bacteroidota; class Bacteroidia; order Bacteroidales; family P3; genus Colimorpha. Next base: position 5,537 of record JAGADZ010000011.1, read on the forward strand.
GTACAGCCTCGTTCTTGTGGATAGTATTCGGCTGCATCTTTGCTGGTGCTGTCCACGATTTCATTGCCGGATTCATCTCCATCCGTCAGGACGGAGCCTCGCTGCCCGAGATTCATGGCAAATATCTGGGTAACGGCATGAAGCAGTTTATGCGTGGCTTCACAGTGTTGCTGATGATTTTGGTCGGAGCCGTTTTTGTGAACACGCCGGCAGTTTTGCTCAATCAGAACTTTACCCCCGAGTGGAATATTTTCATTTGGGTTGGAATTATCTTTGCATACTATCTTATCGCAACGTTACTGCCCATCGATAAACTGATTGGTCGCATTTATCCTGTCTTTGGAATGCTACTGCTAGGTATGGCCGTTGCCATTATTGTTGCGTTTATTGTTTACAAACCCGACTTGCCAGAGGTGTGGACAAATCTTTCCAACCAACTTAATGCCAGTGGTGACAATACCCTTTTCCCGCGTATGCAAGAACGCACCCACAGACCCGACACGCCGCTCTTTCCCATGATGTTTATTTCTATTGCCTGCGGAGCCATCAGTGGTTTCCATGCAACACAAAGTCCTCTAATGGCACGCTGCATGGTCAATGAAAAACAGAGCCGTCCCATCTTCTACGGTGCTATGATAACAGAGGGTGTGGTAGCACTTATCTGGGCCGCCGCCGCTACTGTCTTCTATCATGACCCCATACTGTCGGAACATACTATGATGCTAAATGACAAAGGCGAAACTGTGCTTCTGGGTGGTAACGCCATGGTGGGTGTTATCGCCTATCAATGGTTCCCGAAAGTAATTGCCATCATCTGCATTCTTGGCGTCATCAGTGCCGCCGTCACCAGCGGTGATACGGCGTTGCGTTCTGCACGACTTATCGTGGCCGATTTCATGCATGTTGACCAGAAACCTATTCCAAAGCGTTTAATGGTGGCTCTTCCCGTCTTTATTCTTGCCGCAGGCCTGCTGGTGTTCTCGTTGGCTAATCCACTGGGGTTCGATTATATTTGGCGTTATTTTGCATGGGCAAACCAAGTCCTTGCCATGGTTACACTATGGGCGATTACCGTCTTTCTGTCGCGTACCAAAAAGGGAGCATGGTATTGGATAAGCCTTGTGCCAGCTCTTTTCATGAGTATGGTGACTATTAGTTTCCTCCTGGTGGCACAGAAAGAAGGTCTGGGCAGTGTGTTGCCTCGTTCTGTAGGATATGGAATAGCAGCAGCAATAACTGCCTTACTCGGAATCTTCTTCTTTGTAAAGAAAGCTAAAAGAGAGTGTGACGATAATAAAACGAATTAATACAAACGGACGAACAGGTCATCCCAACTGTAAAAGTTTTATCCAGGACAGACACAATATTTTTTTTAAATATCAGTTATATTGCAAAAAATTAGTATTTTTGCATCGCAAATAATAGAAAAGATGAAGAAGATTTTCGCATTGGTACTCACTGTATTAGTGATAAGTACTACATTCGCAGGGAATAAGCCGCGCAAGAATTCACGCTCAGAAATGGGCATCAACGGCAACGCACTCTACGTGATAGAGTACACATACAACTTGTATGGTGGCAAAAACGGAGGCCGCCAACTGGTTTGTATTGACTCTATAACATTCGACAAGCGTGGCAATTTTCAGGATAAGATACGCCGCACAAGCACTGAATACACCTATTTCTCTTATTACTTTGATGTCAACGGTTACGCCCTCGGATGGAACGAATACAACCGTGCCAACCAGCTGATAGGCCGCACTGCCTATCTCAACGACAGAAACGGCAACCGCATTCAACGCACAGTATACATGAACGAGCGTATGAGCAAGAAAGAAACAAGCAAATATGAAAACAACCGCCTTGTCGAGGAACAGAGCTATGCTGCCAACGGACAGATGACGGAACGTCGCGTATACAAGTACGACAATATGGGCAACAATACAGAACTCGAGTTCTACAATCCCGAAGGAGAGCTGATGCAGCGTTATCTGTACAAATACGACAACAGAGGCAATCGTATTGAATGGCGTTTCTATGATGCAGACGAATTCCTCGTAGCTCTGACAACCTACTACTACGACGACCACGACAATGTCGTAGAGGTGTCATCGTTCAACTATGACGAGCATCTGAACTGGAAGCACTCATACGTATACGAATACGATGAAGACGACAACTGGGTACGTCAGACGATATACCGCAACAACTCACCCTATCAGGTGATTGAACGCGAGATTGCTTTCCCTGCAGACTGATAATCTCTATAGAACAATACAATAAAGAGGGCTGCGGTCGAATGATCGCAGCCCTCTTCATATACAATCATAAAACATTATCAGGAAACGATATTCGCATCCGATTCTATCAGTTTAACCAGTTCGTCCACGGCGTCTTTCTGGTCTATGTTGCGTTTCACTATCTCTTTGCCTTTATATAGGGTTATCTTTCCAGCGCCGCTTCCGACATAGCCATAGTCGGCATCTGCCATCTCGCCAGGACCGTTGACGATGCAGCCCATAACGCCAATCTTGACACCTGTGAAACGTGCCGTGGCAGCCTTGATACGCTGCAGGGCTTCCTGTATGTCGTATTGTGTTCTGCCACATGAGGGGCATGCTATGTATTCGGGTTGGGTGATGCGGACTCCCACTGCCTGTAAGATATCATAGGCTACCGGTATCTCTGCAACAGGGTCTTCCGTCAACGACACGCGAATGGTATCCCCTATTCCATCTATCAGCAGAGCACCGATGCCGGCGGCACTTTTTAGGCGTCCCTGCATTGCATCGCCTGCCTCGGTAACGCCGAGATGAATAGGATAGTCCATGCCAAGAGCTTTCATCTTTTCGACGAAGAGCCGCGTACTCTGGACCATCACTCTCACATTGCTGGCTTTCATGGAGAATACGAGTTTGTCGAAATCTTGCATACGGCATACCTCGGCAAATTCAATGGCCGACTGTGCCATTGCCTCTGGTGTGTTACCATAGCGGCACACGATACGTTCGCTGAGGCTTCCGTGATTGGTGCCTATCCGCATGGCGGTACCGTGCTTTTTGCAGATGTCTATAAGACTGGCCATTTTGTCGCCAATACGTTTTATGTCGTCTGCATATTCGCTGTCGCTCCATTGTGTACGGCCAGTGTTACGGTCGGTGTAGTTGCCCGGGTTCACGCGTACCTTCTCAACAATTGCCGCCGCCGTTTCGGCGGCGAGTGGATTGAAATGGATATCGGCCACCAGCGGGACATAGCAGCCCTGTTTTGCCAGTTCGTTCTTGATATCGTAGAGGTTTTGGGCTGCCTTGACATCGGGTGCAGTGATGCGTACCAGTTCGCATCCTGCCTCAACAAGGCGCAGTGTTTGCTCTACTGTGGCACGGGTGTCCATTGTGTCCGTGTTGGTCATCGACTGAACACGAACGGGGGCGCCGCCACCCATTGTAAGGTTTCCTATGGTAATTTGTCTTGACATCGCTTTATCTAAAATAGACTTCTGTTGCTCCAACACCGTATTTGGACATTGGTGCATCGAAGAAATGAATGTTGTCGTATTGCTTCAATTCTTTTGTAATCTCGTCTTTCAGAATACCCTGTCCAACGCCATGGATAAAGGTCACTTTCTTCATTTTGTTGGAGAAAGCGTGGTTCATACATAGACGGAAGTAGTGCATCTGGATTTCAAACGCCTCGTGCGGTGTGAGGTCGGCAGGACGTTCGGTAAGCATATCGATATGAAGGTCGACCTCGGCCTCACCCGGTGCAGTCTCATGCTGTAACAGGATGTTATCGATCAGCGATTTGGAGTTCTGCTGCTGAATGTTGCTGAGTTGCTTTTTCAGTTTGGCGACCTGGTCTTTCAGATTAGCAATCTGGTTTTTCAACTGTTTTATCTCGTCCTCTGGGGTCATGGCTGCGGCAGGTGTCTTGACAGCAGCAGGAATATTTGACGGCAGCGGCGTACCCTTGCCTTTCAGGTGTTCTTCCATTGTACTGTTGAAGAGTTTTCCAGCACCCTGCATATCGGCCATACGTATCAATTCATCCGGTTGCATCGGTATGTCGAAGCCTGTATCGTCCTGAACGAATACAAAATCATCCGTCACTTTTGTGACTATACCTCCGCCTGTCTGGTTCAGGAATTTCACTTTGTCGCCTATCTCGTATTTGGATTTCATGATGTTTGATGTTGGTAAAGTTTAAAGAAAAAATTCTTTCTCAAAAGAGTTAAAGTTAAAGCTATTTTTTGTCAATCTCCTTTAGGTCAAAGCCGTCGAAGTTGCCGCTTGACATCATGAGCAGACAGTATTTCCGGTCTCGTTTTCTGCAGTCTGACACAAAACCTTTTATAGTACTGAAAAGTTGTTGAGAATCATCAAAGACCTGTACTTTATCATTCTTAAAGGCATCTTTCACCTGCGACTTATTCAGTGGGGGTAGTTTTTTCAGGCTCAAGGCATGTGGGTTGAAATAGACTATCGGGACATCGGCACGGTCCATGCAACCAGCATATTGTTGCAGGAATTCTGCCGTGAGGCTGCTAAATGTATGCAGTTCCATGCAGGCTATCAGTCTGCTGTCGGGATACTGTTCCCTAACAGCATCGATGGTGGCACGGAGTTTTGACGGTGCATGTGCAAAATCCTTATACACTACGCCTTCGTCATTCTTGGAAATACATTCAAGACGCTTGCTGGCGCCCTCGAAACTGCTTATTGCCTTGTCGAAATCGTTGTCGCTGATGCCTATTTCACGACAAGCGTAGCGTGCCGCCGTGAGGTTAAGCATGTTATGTCGTCCAAAGATAAGCAACGGGATTTCCTCATGTGTGGCAGAAACGATGTATGTCACTCCATCCTTCACCTTATACTCCGGGACGTCATACGGAAGCTTCGCGATATCGGTACGGCTGTTTTTCACTGCCACATCATGCACTTCTTTGTCATCATCACAATAAATCAACGTCCCTCCCGGTTCAATCAGGTCTATATATTTGGCAAATTGTTCCTTGTATATATCAAAAGTAGGAAAAACATTTATATGGTCCCATTCTATGCCAGTGATTATTCCCACATTAGGCTTGTATAGATGGAATTTCGGACGTCTGTCTATCGGTGATGTAAGGTATTCGTCTCCTTCAAGAACTGTAACCTTTGCACTGTCGCTGAGTCGTACCATGACATCGAATCCTGCCAACTGTGCACCGACCATATAGTCTGCCTCTATGCCACAGTGCCGCAACACATGCAGTATCATCGCCGTCGTCGTGGTCTTGCCATGGCTGCCGCCTACGACAATACGCAGTTTGTCCTTCGACTGTTCATATAAAAACTCCGGGTAGCTGTATATCTTCAGTCCTAATTCCTGAGCCCTGAGCAATTCCGGGTTGTCCTGTCGGGCATGCATACCCAATACAACAGCATCAAGTTCTTTGGTAATCCTCTCCGGGTACCAGCCCTCCTTTTCGGGCAAGAGGCCGACGTTGGCAAGGCGTGTGCGTGCCGGGTCGAAAATCTCATCGTCAGAGCCGCTGACGACATAGCCTTTCTGATGCAAGGCCAGTGCCAGATTGTGCATGGCACTGCCTCCTATGGCAATAAAATGTACTCTCATCTCAATGTATTTTTACTATTAACGCCCAACAATCCCAAATATTGTGAGACTGTTGCAATCAGGAAGTAGCTCGTAGCATCTCGCGTTTTTTTCCGTATCCCGGAATCTTTTCTATTTTGAAACCAGAGGATTTCAGTGCCCTCTTCACATCGCCTTTACAGCAATAGGTGGTAAGTATCGCCCCGTCCAGAAGCGATGCTTTCAACGCCTTGAATACAGACTCGTTCCATAGTTCCGGCTGATACTGTGGAGCAAAAGCATCGTAATAGACGGCATGATATGTCGGCTCTGCAGGGAAAGTGAATTCAAGAATATTCGCTTGGATTTTCATTATCGAAAAAAAAGGAGTCACCTCCACCACCCTATTCCATGGAGCTTCATGAAGAGACCGGAATTGGCGCTCCGGAATCGAAAGTTGCGACGCATAGTTCAACTTTCCATACAACGTTTCCTGCAAAGGGAATGCCTCCACTGTGGTATAGACCACTCTGCGACTTGACTGTTCGGCTTCTATCATGGTCAACAAGGCATTAAGGCCTGTCCCGAAGCCCATTTCGAACACCATAAACGGTTCATCGATAAAATGCTCCAATGCCTTTTTCAAACAGGGCATGATATAGACATGGCGTGCCTCGGCAATGGCACCTTCTGTCGAATGGTAGTGTTCGCCGCTATCCAGCAACTCAATAGTATGAGAGCCGTCGGCCGTATCTGCAAGACGTATGTTACCAAGGGAGAACTGTGGACCGCAGCCAGTCATGACAGCGTTGTTAGTGTGCATTTATCAGATTGACAATCCTGCCGTTCTGAATATCCATATTCTTGTAATTCACCCGCACAGGTTCTTTGGTAAAAAAGCGGTGTTTTGTAATGTAAAGGTCGCAATACTCAGGACGGCCGCGGCGGTATGTTCGCAAACCGTTTATTTCCACACGACTGATATAATCCACAGCTTTCTTGCATTCCGAGAGAGTTCCCGAAGGCGAGATGATATCGATGCGACGAGTCAGGAAAGGTAGATTCACGACAAGATCCTCGATATAGACATTTGGCCAGCAACGAGCTGCAAGCTCGGGACGCTTATTGGGCTCTTTCGCCAGCAGCATCACATTCACCAAGGCATGGTAACGCAACGTGGCGTCGAAGACGCAGTGGCGGAAGTAAATATCGAATGGGGTATAGGCATTATACGATGAGCGTATACGCACAGGAATACAGTCTATGAAATGGCAACTGTCAAAAATCACCTTACCGTACATCGACGAGAACTGGGTCTGCTTGTTACGAAAAACGCAGTTGACCAAATGTGCGTCACGGCCGTAGCAATGTATGTCAAAACGGTTCACGTCACACTCACGGAGTGTTGTCTTACTCACGTTGTTAGTACCGAACACGCCCCAAGCCCCATCGGCTTTCAGGCGTATGAATGTGGTATTCCATACGTTGTTCATCCCGATGGCATAACCATACTGGCCTGGTACAGAGTAAGTGCTGTCAATCGTCACATTCTCAATAGTGCAGTTCGAGCAGTTAGTCAATCCAATAGCCGCATCTGCAATAAACTTACCTTTTGGCGTTGTGATATGCACATTACGTATAAGTACATTATTCTGATTCGACAGACTGATGCAGTATGTCTTATTCGTGCAGTTCCTCACACGGTGGATGGTGATATTCTCTATAGTCTTACGTTCCGTTGATACGGGCACAAAACTGCATACCGGATCCGCAGCAGGGTTAGAATAACCAGCGACTGGGAGATTCAGACTCTTTCCATTACGGACATACAGGAGATCCTGACGTTTGCATGTATATCCGTAACCGATGCGTTCCGTCCACGGATTACGGTCAGTGACAATCAGAAGATAGTCTCCCGACTGCAATTCGTCCACATAGCTGAAATCGCCGCTGTCTATCTGACTACGTTCCACTTTCACCTCTCTGGCCTGTTGTTCGCCGGCGAGTGAAAACAGGGTGATGTCTTTACCTGAATTGTTGGCAACAAAGACAACGACACCTGCGAAGTCAGTAGTATACGGCAGCGGCAGCGATTTGGCGTTATCCGGGATATCAAGCCATATAGTGTCGATACCGGCATACGAGAGCGGACGGTGATAGTCA
>JAGADZ010000012.1 GCA_017613375.1 Bacteroidales bacterium
CACGGACAGCGTCTACACAGAGCCCACAGTGGCATTCTTCTCCACTGCCTTGAACTGCGACATGCCGCAGAACGTCGCCGTCGCAGACATTACCGACAGTACAGCCATAATTTTCTGGCGAATGACAAGCCTCTCGGACTATTCTGAACTTGAATACGGACCTGCAGGCTTCAGCCATGGAGAGGGAAGACTCCTGAGCCCCATCCAAAGCCTCGGCACGGGCAACTGCTCCAGGATGATGGACAGCTTGCAGCCCGGCACGGCATACACGGCATATGTGCGTACATGGTGCGACTACTCGGAAATGTACTCCGAATGGGAGCGTGTGGACTTCACAACAACAGGCGTGAACCCCAACGACACGGCTGACCACGACACGACAGGCATAACACCTTTGGCACAACAGCGAGTCTCCATTGTACCCAATCCGGCGACAAACTCTGTGACGGTGACAGCGGAGAGCAAAATCCTCTCAGTCGAGGCCTACAATGTCAAGGGACAACGCATTGCTACAGCCGAAGGTAACGGAACAACACTGAAACTCGATACCTCTGCGTGGCCAAACGGAACATACACAATAACAATACGCACCGTTCAAGGGTCAGTATCGAGGAAGTTGGTGATAAAGAAATAGTTTTTTTACCAAGAATACATCTCCTCTTTTTATACTTTTTCGCTTCGTTTTTTTAGAGGGTCGGCCTGTGGCCGAGAAATCTTTCAAAAATCTTATTGAAAATCTTAAAAAAATCTTTTTTTCTCTGAGGGTTGTTGTTGTGGCGTACCCTCGGCACGCATGTCTCTCTCGCTTCTCAAGCCCCACACTGCAGTGTGGGGCTTGCTCATCAAACTCGCAGACCATTGCCTCATCATGCTCGGCAGCCTTAGCACCCTACGGTCAGACAGAATAGGATATCGTGCTTCCAGCACGAAGTTTTTTGTATATTTGCAGGAACGTGTTGCATTCACATGTTGAACCTAAGGCACATTGGCAGAGTTATTTTTTTTAGGTTTTTTTTCAAAAAAAAGTGTATCTTTGTATTTTTATAATATTCAAAATAAGAATATGAAAAGCACATACAATACATTCAAACAGAGTGTAAAAACGATAACGGACTATTATATGCTTTTGGTCGAAGAAACCAAAAGCCAGCGTCTTGTAGGAAGTACCAACGAGTGGGTTCTGGACAACTATTACATGATCAGTGAGCAGGAGAAAGTGATGAAAGTAGACCTCACAAGCAAGAGTTTCAAGCAGATAGGGCAGAAACGCCTTTCTCTCCTCGAGCAGTTGATTGAGGGCTACATGAAAAAATGCCATCATCATATTGACAAGAATTTACTGTTCCGCTATCTGACACAGATTCAGGTGAAACAGAACGACTACCTCACCTATCCCGAAGTCTGTGCCATATTGCCTCTGGTAAAGCATGTGCTAATACGTGAATTGGCCACGCTCTGCAGTCAAATGAAATCCTCCGGTGCATATCATTACTCCGTGACCGCCAAAGACGGAGCGTCAATGGAACACCTTAACGAGGCCGCGCAGCAGAACCTGATGATGATGAACATCTTCAATTCGTTGAAGAAGATGACAAAGCTTCCCATGGCTGAAATCATTGACAGCGTCAGTTTTTCGGAGCGTATGCTGAAAGGCGAGAAAGCCGCCATGTATGACGAGATGTACGACAAGACCAAGGACGACTACCGTGCCAAGATTGTAAGGATGTGCAAACACGGCAAAGCTGGAGTTCGCGAGTACGACCTTGTGAAAGAGCTTGTCGCCAAAGCCGACGAAAAGGGTGAGCACGTAGGTTGGCAGTTGTTCCCTCCTAAACGCTGGAATGCCCGTGCACATTGGTATATCTGGATTGTGGTTTTGGCCTCATTGCTTCTGGCCGTCGGGTTCTCCTATCTTGCGACAGGGCAATGGAATACACTAACAACAATCCTGACTTTGATTATGCTCGTCCCGATGAGCCAGATTGTCATCGACCTCTTCAACCAGCTGCTTTACAAAATCCACAAACCCGTCAACACTTTCAAGATAAAATTCAAAGACGGACTGATACCCAAAGAGTACACAACCATGGTCATCATGCCCACTATCTTGAAAAACAAGGCCAAGACTGTTGAGCTGCTGGAGCAGTTGGAGGTATACTACCTCTCCAACATGAACCGCGACGGCAGCCATATCGGCACACAGGAGACACACATAGGCTCGACGGCAGCTCCTCATACCCAAAATCTATACTATACCCTCATAGGTGATGCCGCTTCATATACAGAAGAGAACGCCCCCTGGGACGATGAAGTGGCGGAAGCAGGTCTTGCAAAAGTAAAAGAGCTGAACGAGAAATATGGTGCCCCCATCTTCAACTTCGTGTACAGAAAACGTGCCTGGAGCGATGGCGAGCAGACCTGGCTGGGTCATGAACGCAAACGCGGCGCCATACTGCATTTCAACGACCTCGTACTCGGACAGACCACCGACGAAGAACGGGAGAAGAGGTTCCGTTGTGAGACAATAAGCCATTGGCGGCAACTGGCTGTGCCCGATATCCAGTTCATCATCACTCTTGACACTGACACCGAACTGGTGCTCTATTCCGCCCAGAAACTTATCGGAGCCATGGCCCATCCCCTGAACCGTGCCAAGTTGAGCAAGGACGGCCGTCGTGTCGACTATGGCTACGGCATCATGCAGCCAAGGGTCAATGTAGATGTTGAAGTCACCAACAAGAGCCGTTACGCACAGCTTTTCGCCGGCCTTGGGGGACTGGATGTCTACACTACAGCCTCTTTTGAATTATATCAAGACATCTTCAACGAAGGCAGTTTCTGTGGCAAGGGAATCTATGACCTGAAAGTGTTCCAGCAGGTGCTGAAAGGGACCTTCCCCGAGAACCTCATATTGAGCCACGACCTCATAGAGGGATGTCATATCCGCTGCGGTCTCATCAACGACTTGGAGCTCTTCGACGACAACCCCTCCAACTATATCGACGACGCCAAGCGACACCACCGTTGGACCCGTGGCGACTGGCAGATTATCGGCTGGCTGAAGAACACCGTCCGCAACGAGAAAGGCGACAAGGTGAAGAACCAAGTCAACACCATAGGACGCTGGAAGATTTTCGACAACCTACGCCGGTCCGTCCTCAGTCTCGCCGTGATGGTGATGATACTTGCAGGCTATTTCAACGCCATTGGCACGGGCTGCTCCAACATGCACATCAGTCCCGCCTGGTTTATCCTGGCAGCCTTTATCGTGGTTGCCAGCCCCATTGTTTTCTTTATCCTCGGTCAGATAACCAAACTGCCCTCCTTCGGACGTCGTTACCACTATTATGCCACCTTGATGCGTGGTTTCAAAGTTATCATCTACCGCTCCATAGTCCAGTTCGCCCTCCTGCCCAAGGAGGCCTGGATGTACACCGATGCTCTGGTGCGTGCCTGCTGGCGTATGTGGTTCTCTCACCGCGACCTGTTAGCATGGATTACCAGCGACGAGGCCGCCAAGAGCACCAAAGGCACGTTGGGCGACTACCTCGGCAAATTCTGGTTCAACTACGTTTGCTCCATACTCCTGGTTCTCCTGACCTACACCATGCTCAACAACCGCAGCGGGATTACGACCTCCGACATCATGGCAATCATCGCCGCAGCGCTCACCTGCGTGGTATGGTGCACAGCACCTTTCCTGATGTTCTGGCTCGGCAAGAAATTCCCGAAGAGCAAGAGAAGCCTCAACGCCAAAGAGAAAGAGCAGGTCATGACCGTTGCCAAAGACACATGGCATTTCTTCGACACCCTTCTGACAGAAGAGAACAACTGGCTCATCCCCGACAACTACCAGCTGAACCGAGAGAATATGACCGACTACAAGACTTCGCCGACCAACATCGGCTATTCCCTAACCGCCATTGTCAGTGCCGCCGAACTCGGATTCATCCAGAAGAAAACCGCTGTCGAACGTATCGAACACACTATCGACACCGTGACACAACTGGAGAAATGGAACGGACACCTCTTCAACTGGTATGACATCCATACCCTTAAAGCTTTGCCGAACTTCTTCATCAGCACCTGCGACAGCGGCAATTTCGTAGCCTGTCTTTATGTCGTCAAAGCATTCCTAAACAATATAGAAGGACAAGAGGGGCTGTCGGCAAAAGTCAGCAGACTTATTGACATGACAGACTTCTCAAAGCTCTACAATCACGACCTCGATGTCTTCAGCATTGGTTATGACTACAGCACACAACAGTTGCTGCCCTATCACTACAACAATTTCGCTTCGGAAGCCCGTCTTACCAGTTTCCTGACCATATCACAAGGCGACGCGCCCTACAAACACTGGTTCTGTCTGGACAAGACCCTGGTGCAATACAAAGGCTACAAAGGTGTCGCGTCATGGTACGGCACCCTATTCGAGTATTTCATGCCGCTCATCTTCCTTCCTACGTACAAGCACACCTTGATGGACGAGACCTACAGTTTCGCCATCCGTGCACAGCGTGCTTTCATAAGGAATTCCAAATTCGATACAAGCAGTCCCGCAGAGATGCCATGGGGTATTTCGGAAACGGCATACAACGAACTCGACGATGCACAGAACTACAAATACCATGCTTTCGGTGTCCCATATCTGAAATTCCAGAATACCACGCCCGACCGTATCGTCATTTCGCCCTACAGCTCGTTGATGACCATCAGTGTCGACGACAGAGCCGTATACGACAACATGAAGAGGTTCAAAGCCCTCAACATGTATGACGAGTTCGGTTTCTATGAGAGTTATGACGAAGAGGACAATGTGCCCGTACTCGCCCATTATGCCCACCACCAAGGCATGATTCTCGCTTCGCTCACCAACTATCTCGGCGACAACTGTCTGCAGAACTATTTCATGCAAGAGCCCACGATGCGCTCCATGGAGACTCTCCTGAAAGAGAAAGCACAGGTAAAACCGTATATCGACCTTAAAGTCACACAATACAAACGCTATCAATACTCCAAAGTCCATACCGAAAGCGATGCCCGCGACTATGACGGAATAGCCAATGTGCCTGAAATCGGCGTTATCAGCAACGGACAATACACAGTGCTGTTAAACGACAGAGGCTCTGGATTCTCCAGATATCGCAATATCATGTTAGGCCGCTATCGCAAAATATCCGCCGATCACTACGGCACATATCTTTACATCAGGAATCTGAAGAACGACAAGCTATGGTGCAACACTTACGCGCCTCTCGACGTGATGCCCGACAGCTACCATGTCAGTTTCGCCAGCGACAAGATAAAATACTCGCGTATTGACGATGATATCGTGACACAGACCGAAATATCCGTCCTGAAAGACCGCAGTGCAGAGATACGCCGCATAACCTTCACAAACAACGGCAAGAACGACATAGACCTGGAGATTACCTCCTACGGCGAAGTCGTCCTGGCCCCGTCTGCCGAGGACGAGAACCACCGCGTATTCAACGGGATGAAAATCTCATCGGAATACGACCAAGAACACGAATCCCTGATATTCAGCCGTCCTGGGGGCAACGACACACGCCATTACATGATTCATAAACTGTGGGTGGACAATTCCAGCTTCGATAATCGTATCTCCAATTTTGAATCCAACGGTAACAACAATTCAAAAACAAGAATCCAGAATTCGGAATTAGTGGAATATGAGACCTCGCGAATCAAATTCCTCGGACGTGGCGGCAGCCTTCGTCATGCCGACATAATGGAGAGCCGCCGTACCCTTACCGGCACCGTCGGCACCACCCTCGACCCCATCATGAGTATGCGCAGACGACTGCATATCGCTGCTGGCAAGCAAGTGGAGGCATACATCCTCACGGGCTTTGCCAAAGCACGGGAGCAACTGATTCAACTCGCAGAACAGTACCAAAGTCCCGTTGACATAGAGCATGCCTTCAAGACAGCCTCCGTCTTCAACAACATGCGTACAAGCATGTCGCTACTCAAAGGCAGCCAGATGCGTCTATACTGCAACATAGCGAAATACATGGTACAGACTGCCACCCTTGGCAACAACCGCAACGACATCCTCGCCAAAAACACTCTTTCTCAAAGCGGGCTGTGGCGTTTTGGAATCAGCGGAGACTTTGCCATACTGTTGATGGAAATCGACAGCATGGAACACTCAGGATACGCCAAAGAGATGCTGCGTGCTTTTGAATACTATAAAGTCCACGGCCTCGTGCTCGACCTTGTCTTCATCAACGACGCTCCAGAGCGAGATCGTGAAGGTCTGACACACTTTATACGCAATATGGCCAACACCGAGCATCTATGGGCTGCCCACAGCGATGCCGGGAAAGTGTACATCCTTGACAAAAAAGAGATCAGCGATGCCGAACGCACTCTGCTCCACACAGTGGCACGTCTATCCTTCAACAGCCATGACGGACTTACTATAGAGCAACAGCTTCTCCAGCTGGAGACTGCCAACCAGCACTACCAGGACAAGATTGAGTATCCCGTTCTGAAGCCCAAGAAAGAATTCCGCGTATGGAGCGACCTTGATTTTTACAACCAATATGGAGGTTTCGACAACGGAGGCCGCGACTATGTCGTCACCAATACCAACACCCCCATGCCGTGGGTCAACGTCATCGCCAATGATGGAGCAGGCAGCGACGGTGTCTTCGGTTGTGTGATAAGCTCCACCATGGCAGGATTCACATTCGCCCACAACGCCCAACAGTTCAAACTCACCGGATGGAGCAACGACATTGTCCGCGACAATGCCAGCGAGATGCTGCTAATCAACAAGCAACAGTTCATCCCTGCAACGGCACGGCATGGACAAGGCTGGTCGGCATTCGATGCCGAATACGACGACCTCAACGTCGCGGTGCGTGTCTTTGTAGCCACCGACAAGGCCGAGAAATACTATCAGATAAAAGTCACCAACAAGAGCGACGCCCCTGTAGACGTACAACTCGACATGGTCTACAAACTCGTGATGGGCAGGTGCGAGGAAGAGACCTCTCGTTACCTCTATTCCGAATGGGACGAAGCCTCGAACAGCATATTAGTACGGAATGTTTACCATCCTGTATATCACGACAAGACACTACAGCTCACCGCCGTAGGCAATGAGCCGTTAAAACTGGACCACTCACTCAACTATCCCAACAGGAAACGTCTTGGCATGACGGTGACAATACCTCAGAACGAGAAAAAAGAAGTCGCCTTCATCCTTGCCGTGCATCCAAAAGACAACATATCGTCATACCAACAAACCGACATCCCAGCGATAAACAGAGAATACCAACGTGTCGTTGCCTTCTGGGACGACAAGCTCTCCCACATACAAGTAGACACTCCCGACACCTCTTTCAACTACATGCTCAACCGTTGGTATCTATACCAAGTATACGCATCCAGACTCTTTGCGAGAGCCGGTTTCTACCAAGTCGGGGGAGCCACCGGGTTCCGTGACCAGCTGCAGGATGTAATGAGCGTACTCTACAGCGATCCCGGCTATGCCCGCCGGCAGATCCTCGACCATGCGGCACACCAGTTCGCTGAAGGCGACGTGCTGCACTGGTGGCACGAAAGCATGAAACTGGGAGCACGTACAACCTTCAGTGACGACTATCTGTGGCTTGTCTTTGTGACATACCGATATGTACGTGTCACCGGCGACACCTCGATACTGACCGAGAAAGTGGCGTTCTGTCAAGCCGACCAACTCGCACCGGGAGAGACAGAACGCGGCATGAACTACATAAGTGATTGTGGAAACGTGAGTGAGAATGCCGGAACAAACTCATTCGAATATGCCACACTCTACGAACACCTCCGCAGAGCCATCAACCGCTCCATGTCGCGGATAGGCATCCACGGTCTGCCTCTGATGGGGTGTGGAGACTGGAACGACGGCATGAGTCGTGTCGGTGCCTCCGGCAAGGGAGAGAGCGTTTGGGTCGCCTTCTTCCTCGCCGACCTGCTCCCAAAGATGGAGCAACTCACACAACTCCTCCCCGACGCCGACCTCAGTTACTGCGAAGAGCTATCCTCCTTCAGGAAGAGACTTGTCGAGTCAATCCAGAAAACCGCATGGGATGGTGCATGGTTCCTGCGAGCCTATTTCGACAATGGCGACCCCATGGGAAGCCGTAACAACACCGAATGTCAGATAGACCTTATCAGCCAGGCTTGGAGTATCCTGACCGACGTAGCCACTCCGGAACAAAAGGAATCCATTATGAGAGAGACCGACAATCGACTTGTAAATCGAGAGCACGAAATCATTCAGCTCCTCACTCCCGCTTTCAAGGATTCGCAACCCTCTCCAGGTTACATCATGAACTACCCTGTAGGAGTGCGTGAAAACGGCGGCCAGTACACACATGGCGCCATGTGGTACATCATGGCACAGCTGAAAGAGGGTCGTTACGACATGGCTT
This sequence comes from Bacteroidales bacterium, assembly GCA_017613375.1. Classification (GTDB taxonomy): domain Bacteria; phylum Bacteroidota; class Bacteroidia; order Bacteroidales; family P3; genus Colimorpha. Next base: position 8,451 of record JAGADZ010000012.1, read on the forward strand.
ATTTCCTCTATTCGCTCATAAACCCCATACACCGCACCCAGACATTGGCCGATGTGCTCAAATACAAAGTCGAGCCCTACTGTATTGCCGCTGACATATACAGCAACCCCCAACATCCTGGACGCGGAGGATGGACCTGGTATACCGGCTCCGCATCGTGGGCCTACAAGACCGGCATTGAGAACATACTCGGTTTGTGCAAAAACGGAGACCGGATATCCATCAATCCTCATATACCATCCGACTGGAATCATTTCACTATCCGCTACCGTTACGGAAACAGCACCTATATCTTCGTGTATAAGCGAAACGAACTCGCCAATACATCGACATACTCCAAAGACAACACCTTCACCCTCATTGATGACGGCATGGAGCATGTGATAAACTTATGACATAAAAGCAGGGCTTATAGGAATAAACGTCTTATAAGCCCTGCCAGTCATACCAATCTGTTAAAGAATCAGAATTCGTCGACAACCTTGTCCACGCGGTAAAGTTTGTCGCCACGGTGAACGACGGCAGAAGTTACAAAGCTGAACCTGTCACCCTGATGCACCTCCGGCACAGGGTCACGCTCAAGACGTAATTCCTCGACTGTGGCACGGTAAACACCCGTCGTTTCACCAATAACCATAATCTCATCGCCCGGATGCAGTTGCTCCGCCGTTTGTATCTGGGCTTCGGCGACGCCGATACGGTTGAAATAGTTCTTCACAAGGCCGAGATAGACCTTGTTTTCCGTAGCCTGGGAGCCGTAGCGTTCTGTCCATTCACCCATCTTGCGACCCATATAGTATCCGTCCCAAAATCCGCGGTTGAACACAGTAGAGAGACGTCGTTTCCAATCTGCAATACGTTCCTGTGTATAGGAGCCCTCTTCAATAGACTTCACAGCCTCCTTATAGCATTCGGTGACCGTTTTGACATAATCGGCACTGCGACCGCGACCCTCTATCTTAAGCACGCGAACCCCAGCCTTTACAATCTTGTCGAGGAAATCTATAGTACACAAGTCCTTGGGAGACATGATGTATTTGTTATCCACAACCAATTCCATGTCAGACTCCAAGTCCTTTACAAGATATTCCCGACGGCACAGCTGCAGACATGCTCCACGATTGGCACTATAGTTGTAGTTGTCGAGGCTGAGATAGCATTTCCCGCTGACAGACATACAAAGAGCGCCATGGGCGAAAACCTCTATCTGAACCAACTCACCCTTCGGTCCACGGATATCCTCATCAGCAATAAACTTGGTAATTTCAGCAACTTGACGCAAAGGCAATTCACGTGCCGTAACCATAACATCAGCATATCTGGCAAAGAACCGCACAGCCTCTATATTGCTGATATTGCACTGTGTAGAGATATGAACTTCCACACCTATAGAGTTGGCATATGTTATCACAGCCATATCGCTGGCAATCACAGCACTCACCCCCACCCTCTTGGCAGCCTGAATCAGAATGTGCATCTCCTCAATCTCGTGATTATAAATAATCGTGTTAACAGTAAGGTATGTACGCACTCCGGCTGCATGTGCCATTTTACATATTTTCTCAAGGTCGTCAAGAGTAAAATTGTTGGCAGAGCGAGAACGCATATTGAGGTTTCCGACACCGAAATAAACGGCATCGGCACCTGCCTGAATGGCCGCAGATAATGACTCGTAAGAGCCAACAGGAGCCATAATCTCGACATGATTAAAGGAGCTTGATTTCCCTTGTATATTGGAATTCACCACAGAAGACATAATGACATACTATTTAGTGAAATGCAAAAGTAACCATTTTTGACAAAAGCACAAAACAATATATTAAAATACTGATTATCAAAAAAAAAAAAAATTACCATCAAAAACGGTGTATTTTTATACATTTTTTTGTTTAATTTTTTGTAGATTAGCAAATAATGCTGTATTTTTGCAATAAGAATTTTTTTGTTTTTCGATTACTAAAAATACTAACACCCAGTACTATATAACATATATCACTATACACGAAAATGAAAGAGTTGTCATCAGTCAAGACATATAAATATGGTTGTCCATTTACTATAGCGTCAAGAACTCGCACAGGCTCTATCATCCTTTTTTTCATTTTGTTTATTCTTATGCCTTTTATCGGACAAGGGCAGACAAACATCACTGACGCGGGAGGCCTTTCGTCCATGAACGGCAGTAGTGGGACGTTCGTAATAACACAAGACATTGATGCAAGCGGATTCACGACCTCGGTCGCTTCTTTCGGCGGCACATTATATGCTGAAATCAATCCTGCGACAAAAATGCCATACCGTATCAAGAACCTTGGCGTCCCACTTTTTACGACTCTTACAGGCACTGTAAAGAACATTGTGATTGACAATGTCATCATCAGCAAGAATGGTTATGCCGGTGCCATAGCCTGCACCGCCAACAGCTCAGCACGCATATATAATGTCGGCATCCTTGGCGGTTCTGTAAAAAGCAACAATAACTACTGTGGCGGTCTTGTCGGTTTCCTCGATGGAACAGCGCGAGTGGTATATTGCTACAGCTACGCCAACATTACTGGCGGCACCTATGTCGGAGGCATAGTCGGATACAACAATATAAAAACAGCAAGCAACAACCTCAAGACCATGATCTTCGGATGTATGTTCTATGGAGACATCACAGGTGGGACGAACAAGGCTCCAGTCTATAACGGCCAAATTATTTCGAATAAAGACAACAAAGGCATATGCAATTATAACTACTTCCGTGCCGAGGCCTCCTATGTGCAGAAAAACGAAATAAACACCTACAACTGTGCCTTGATGGCCGAGACACGCTTCCTGCAACGCTTTGAATTCTTCCGCAACCTGCTCAACGGCCAACGCGAGCTGGCAGCATGGTGGGTTAGCGGCAACGTGAACGACAAAGGCTTGATGATGAAGTGGGTTATGCTGCCAGACAGCATTGGCACCACACATTGTTACCCCATTCTCAAAGAGTGGGGACGATATCCTTCGGTAGTGAATATCGATGCCGAGCATGCCACAGCGGGGCGGCCGCGCAATCAGGGTGGCAAACTGGGCGAGCTGGCAGTGACCATTGAGATGGGCAGCGGCGGAGAACAATTTAGCCCTCCTGACGGTGCCACCATAACCACTTCCAGTCTCACCCTCAACATCACCGACAAGGACACAGCACATTTCAACTTCAATTACTATAAGGTGCAACTGCCATACTACAATGATGTCGGCACAAAGAATTACACTGGCGACCGTGTTGTTGTAGGTTGGAAGATTACCTCCATCACCGGCGGCACCCCAGGCTCTTTCAATCCTACTGTTGCAACAGCAGATTCTAATGATGCACCGAACTGGGACTTTGCCGACCGTCACTGCACCAACAAAGACCTCTATAGTGTCAGTGGCCGCATCTTCAACCAAGGCGACTACTGGGACGTACCCGAAGGGGTGACAGCCATCACCATACAGCCCTACTGGGCCAAGGCGGCTTATGTGGCCGACGACTACCGCAATGTGACGTACAATGGAGGCATGAGTTCAAAAAACAATGTCGCCCTCGGCGGCACTGGCGGCAGCCAATGGTTTACCAACAATACCGACGTGGCATTCACCTTCAAAGGGGACCCTTTGACACTGCACGTCTATAACTCCATCAGTAACGCCATTACTGCACTGTCTATCACCAGCAGCCACACGGTTTATGACTACGCCATTGTGCTGGTGGGCAACTATCACCAATATAATGGCATTTCCAACAGCTTAGATGTCCCTTACACCCTCATGTCCATTGACTTGGACAATGACCACGAACCCGACTACAATTATATTCTCCGTTTTGACAGCCGTACGCATATCCATCCTTTACGGGTCGATTTCCTGAATGTTCCTGGTTTAGGTATGGCTCAGAAATCCACAGGCAGCACAGGCTCGTACAACTTCGGTATCCCTAAACCCAGAGACTGGTTTGAGGTGACCAACACGGCACTTTTCCGAGTTACACAGATGGAGTACAGTCCCTATGAAAGTGGCAAAGAACGCAGAAAGAGTCCTATCATCCTGCACGGCGGCGTAATTGAGCAATGGGTATCCTCTCAGGGAGCCAACAAGCCTCCTACCGGTGACGCTGGCGACCGAGTATCATACTTTCATATTGGCGACAATGTGTGGTTCAAGGAGTTCCATATCGGTGTTCACCAAGACTACAAGAATCCAACTCCCCATCCGCCCATATCGGTCACCGGCGGCGACTACAACGAATTCTACCTCACTGGTGCCTACCGTGCCGACGCCAACCACTATGACGACAATGCCGAATGCTACATCAATGGCGGCCGTTTCGGCGTGGCCGCAGGAGCGGGTCGCGAAGGCATAGGTCATGCCACCAACCACACCAACGGCAACATCACATGGCTGATAGACAATGCCGACATCGATGAATTCTACGGCGGAGGCCTTAACTTTGCCCATATAGCACAGGGGAATATCAACACCACTATAAGCAACAGTTATGTGAGACTCTTTTGCGGCGGTCCCAAGTTCGGAGACATGAACAGCGACAAGACCGTTGTCACCACAGCCAACAACTGCACCTTCGGAACATTCTTCGGAGCCGGCTACGGCGGCAACTCCTACAATCGTCAAGTACCAAAGAACTTCAGCAATAACAACCTTTTCAACATTCCCTGGAACGACTGGATAAATGGAGATACAAATAGTGGCGACGGCTTCTCTGGCTATAAACAAGAATACAACAGCACATATAATGGTGTCTCAACACAAATTAACTACCAGTTCCTCCCTATGTCGGGCAACGGAGGCAACGTAGCCCGTCTCTTCGTGGAATTTGTAGGCTTCTCGCTGGCAACGACATATAATGTAACATCTACACTGACAGGTTGCACCATTACTGGCAACTTCTATGGCGGAGGCAACCTCGGCAAGGTCTCAGGGCCAGTCACTTCCACCCTTAACTCCTGTACAGTGTATGGCAATGTATACGGTGCCGGCTACTCGGCCTCACTGCCCACCGTAGAGGTTGACAGCATTGGCTTCCGCGTGGAGCCCTATTACTATACATCACTTGGTTCATATCGTACCGGTGTGAAAGGGGCAACCACAACCTACACATGGCAACAGGGTGGATCTATCGGCATTGACAAGACCAATCACATACTTTACACCACTGTCGACCTTAGCAATACCAATCTTGGCTCTGTCACAGGCAAAGTCACACTCACCGTTTCAGGCAACAGCAGGATAGGCAACAACATTGGGCTAAATGCCGAAAGTGGAAACGTCTTCGGTGGAGGAAGCGAATCAAGAGTGGTTGGAAACACCGAAGTGATGATTTTTGGAAGGACGACAATATATGGCAATGTCTACGGCGGTGGCAACAAGGGCGAAGTAACCGGAAACACTAAAGTCATAATCAATCAAGACAGGTAACTGTCATCCTTCCGTCACTCACCGTTATATAAATCGAAAACATTCATTCTGGACCATTCTGTAGGCACCACGTTGTTGTCACGCACGGTGGCATCATAGAACATTCTCCGACCTGAAAGAGTGGCGTCGACAAAAGCCACAAATTCAGGGATGGTATATATCGGTAGCGTAGCAACTTCATGTCCGATACCATCAAAACGCATTATCCAATGCGGATAGTCATTGCGTAGAAAAATCTTCTGCAACTTCTTCACTCCGTACAGCCCATTACGAAGAACAGGAGGAAACTTCTTGTAATTAACTATCTTGTCAGCAGTTCCGTGCAAGAAAAAAGTCGGTGCTGGAGGTGTAGCATAATGCGGTCTGCCTCCCTCGGCATAGACAGCACCAGAATAGGCAACCACCGCGGCTGGGATAAAAACCTTGGGCAACTCCGATGCCGGCGTAAAACTGTTAGCCCTGCAGTAGTCGAGTTGCAACACCGATATAGCTCCGGCACTTGTACCTACAAGGATGACCCGATTGCGAGCAACACCCCATGCGGCAGCATTTCTATATAAATACGCCACAGCGGCTGCACCGTCGGCAGCAGCAATATTGATTGCGTCACGAAAAACCCTCTGCATCGTGAAGAGTGTGACAGTGTCAAAATCCACCTCTTTCAGATGCAGGCGATAATCTACGGCGACAACAGTGAAGCCATGTTTGACAAGAGCCTGACAATAGTTACGATTATACTCTTCATCACGCGCTCCAACGACAAATCCGCCTCCGAACATATAAACAATACATGCCGAGTCCGGACGTGGATGCACGGGATGGTAGACATCCATCAATAACGGTTTCCCGTTTCGTTCAACAAATTGGAACGTCTCCGGTGCGACGGTGTCGTTTTCTGCCAAGACAACCCTTGGTAAAAGAAATGCCAATACGGAAAAAAGAAGAACTCGCTTCATCTAAATCCCAAAATTAGAATTTGTAGTTGAGACCTATGCCTGCACTGAAACGTGTGTAGTTGAAATAGTTGTTTTCCGTCGGCCAATCAGAAAGGAAGGAATAGGCAAAATTGAACGAGATTTTCAGATGTTCACCACCGATACGGAACATCAGCTGAGGTTCCAGCAGGAAATTGGGTGTCGTGAATTCTTCCACTACAGACTCAACACCGTCATCGGAAACATTGACATGCTGCCATGCAGGTTTAAGGATGCCGCTTCGCAAACCGAAACCCACGTCGCACAAGTCGTCTCCGAGATTATTCCACCCGAAATTCAACTGGCTGAAGAAGATATTATAATCACCTTCGACATAATATTTTTGGTTTAACGTGGACTCCTTTGTTCCGCTTTGGGTATTATCCGAACTGTTACGATTCTGTGAATAAGAGCTGTGACCTGCTGCAGCACCGAGATAAAATTCCAGAACACTCTTGCCGAAAGGCTGGAAAGTACCTACCGCGAAATGGCCGTACAGATTTTTTTTATCGGTAATGCTGCCCGAAGCCTGTAGAGCCAAATGATTGATAGGCGCGTATGACACTGTGGCATTGGCACCCGTACCGTCGAGGAAAGGAAATGTCATGTTTACAGAACCGTCAATACGCAGGTCCCTGCCCTGCTGAAGCAGCGGAATGTCAACATTATGAGGATGATACATCACGCACGAAACATTAAACAATGACAGAAAACCTATCATTAACAACAGATTACAATATTTTCGTTTCATAATCGCAGTTTTTATTTCAAGTGCAAATATACAGAAAAAAGGCATAATGGCAAAAGATTTATGACATTTTATATAACGAAGAATCATTTTTATGACAAATTGTCACTTCAATTACCTCGATATGATTTGGCACTATTCTTGATAACATACGAAATGACTTTCGCCCTGTGCGAAGCAAGAATTAATGTTGAATAAAAATAAAAAAAATACAATTATGGGAAAAATCATAGGAATCGACTTAGGAACGACCAACAGTTGCGTCAGCGTCATGGAAGGCAATGAGCCTGTGGTCATTATGAACAGCGAAGGCAACCGCACCACTCCATCGGTGGTAGGTTTCCTCGAGAATGGCGACCGCAAGGTGGGCGACCCCGCCAAGCGTCAGGCCATCACCAACCCCCACAATACCGTTTATTCGATTAAGCGTTTTATGGGCGAGACCTACGACCGCGTGCAGAAAGAGATTGCCGCAGTGCCTTACAAGGTAGTCAAAGGAGACAACAACACGCCGCGTGTCGACATCAACGGACGTCTCTACACTCCGCAGGAAATCAGTGCAATTGTGCTTCAGAAGATGAAGAAGACTGCTGAGGACTTCCTCGGAAGCGAGGTGTCAGAAGCCGTCATCACCGTCCCCGCCTACTTCAACGACAGCCAGC
>JAGADZ010000013.1 GCA_017613375.1 Bacteroidales bacterium
CATAATATTAATCGCTATTTATATTAATTGTCATTTACATTTCAGTTGCAAAAATAAAACTATTTTTTTATTTGACTAATTTTTTCTTCAAATAGCGATCTTGATCAGCAGCACATCAGGTATTCCTCGACCAAATTTATTTTCCGAAACCTATCCGGCGTCCGCCATTGTGACTGTCGATGCGTTCGTTGGCGCAGAGCTCTTCGAGGGCCTGCTGCGGGTCGGCAGCATCGCCGTGGAGGATGCAGCTGACGGCATACTTGCGGGCGATGTTCTCTATCTGTCCGCCGCTGAAGTCGAACTGGGCGGCGAGTGTGTCGGTGACGCTCTGTGACAATTCGGGAATCATCTGCTGCCAGATCTTGCCACGCACCTGAGCATCGGGCTTCTCGAAGCGTATCTTGTAGAGAAATCGGCGCTCAAAGGCGCTGTCAAGGTTCTCGGTGAGGTTGGTGGTGGCGATAAGTATGCCGTCGAAGTTCTCCATCTCCTTGGTGGCGACACTCTCAATAGCATCGAGCAACGACTTGCTTTTAACGACATTCGCCTTCTTGCGAGTGGTGACGGTCTTTTCATTTTTCATATTATCGTTATTTCTTACTTTAATATAGTCATGTTTTCTAAAAATTCAAAATAAAATGTGGACAACCTTGCGAGAGGTGATATCTTTCCCACATTCTCTATATAAATGCAGTTGCGAAAAAGTTAACTACAATTCACCTCAACGGCGAATTGTGTTAATTTACTCGAAAGCCTTAAAGGATTGATCGTCAACTATAATAACCATATCAACATTGTTTTTTAGTCAACAATGCAAATATAGTATTTTTTTCGATTCTATTGTTAAAGGAATGTTAAAACCCGTATTGAGGGCATCTTTTTATAAAATCAATCTAATTTAGTCGCAAAAAATGAGACTACTACCGATTAGTTTTTTCGTTTTCAGGATTGGGTTACTTCACATTCCCCAGCAGCTCTTTCGTCTTCATCTCCATCTTTGAGAAGGCAAACCACTTCCTGCCGAGGTCTTTCAAGGAGGCACCGATATGATAGACGGTGTTCGCTCAACAAGCTCGCGGGGCATACCAGTCGATGCAGAGGAAACGCTGTGTTTTACACCACGTTTTCTCGCCACGACAATGCTCAAACAAGCTTGGCATTGTTCGTATGGCTTATCGAAAACGGTCGTGGACCTTGTCGTAGAGCTTCACCTCGATGGGTTGGTATTGTGCGTTCGCTCATCAAGCTCGCGGGGCATACCAGTGCTTCTCAAGGTCAAGCGAGAGCTGCTGCTTGATTTTCCGGGTGTAGATGGTGGCCGAGACTTTCTCCCCTCGCTTGTCGAGCATCGCCAGCACGGTGTCGTCCACATAGTTCGCTCAACAAGCTCGCGGGGCACACCAGTCGAACAGCACGATGCTTTTCTTGGCCGAACGAATAAGGTCGGAAACAAAGGTGTAGGCGTCGAAGATCTGCCCGTCGAAAAAGATGCCCTGCGCTGGCTGCTGGCCGGCATCGAGCAATTGGAAGACCTCTTCAATCCGATGGTCGGTGTCGGCTTGGTGTGCGGCCAACTCCAGCTGGTGGTGCTCGATGACCTCCAGCCGCTGGAACACCTGCGCGTTGGAGGCAAGGAAATGACGCATGGATATAAATGCCCGCATTATCCGGATATTCACATCTATATAAGAAGTATGATGTAAGAGGGAGGAGAGAAGATGTGTCGCTCCGACGGGGGGGGGGATAATCATCCGAACTTGGATTCGTCACTGGCTAATATCCACTCGCGGAAGAAGAGAGAAGAATAATCTGAAAAAATCAATCTGCTCGGATGAAATCCATGTATTTGCGATTCAGGTCGTAGTAGATTCGCATGGTTCTTCCATAATAAGACACGTCACAGACGGTAGCGTCGTTCAAGGCATTAATCAGACGTTCCTCCCAGCCTGTTGCATCATATATTTCAGTGGAGGTGGCGATATTGATAAAGATATTGCCGTGTTCTAATTGCACATAATTGCCGTTCAATTGGTTGATGCCACCGCCCTCCACAGAACTATCGTTACGGAAGTACAGCCAGAAAGGTATGGGATCGCTGCCTTGCATAGGCACCTCTTCTGTACGCGTCTCGCGATTATAGAAGCGTAGCAGTCGCCAGTGTTTGTTGACGAGTGTGGCCGCAGTGTCAGGATAGTTGCGATAAATCTCGCGCACACTGGCAGGGTCGATATTGTAGTCGGAGAGTGGTATTCCAGCAAAACCGCCCAAACCTCCCAATGTGTTGCCTTCGCAGTCGGTAAACGTCTGCATTCCGTCATCGCAATTCACACAGGGATTGATGATAAAACCTTGCTTGGTGGAGTCGTAGGTGCAGATAGAAATAGTGGCCCATTGTTTGTCACGCATAAGCTCAAACTCCTCCGCGATATTATGCAGCCACTCTAACTCCTCGAGTGGGTTTTCCACACCGCAATGGCATGGACCGTCATAGCTGAAATGGATTTTGTCTTTTATGCAGGCGGAAAACAGTAGGCACAGTAGTACCGCCAGAGGAAGAAGAAACTGTTTTTTCATCACTTTATCCTTTCTATGTCTTTAAGTTTATATACGTTTACATTATCGGCTACCGTAATTGTAATGCCTTTGGGATATATCTCTTTTATCTTTGCACGCACTGTCACGGTGTCACCGGCATTATACCCTGCTGGAGTATGACCAGATATATAGTAAGCTATTATTGGCCTGTCTGGGAACTCCGGCACGGAGTCACCTTCTACAAGTATGACTGACGAAATGGTGATACCGGAAGCATACGGATGCTGATATGGCTCTTCCAACACCACGAATTTACCTTTTTCTATATATAGGACGTACTCGTCCTCTTCGCATCCCGACAGCACAAACACTGTCACCGCCATCACGACAGAAAGAAAAAACCTTATTTTCTTCATATTCATTTTGCATTGATTAAACTCACCAATATAACGCACCGCAGGGTGAAATGTCACACTAAGCAATGGTTAAAGTTTAAAGAGCAACGATTAAAGACTATCATTCTATTAATAATCAGCAATATGACAATTATTATTCTACCCTCTTTTTTCATTACTAAAATATTTTTTTCATTTGATGTGACATTCTACGAACTTGTGCGTTATAATGGTAAAATACATTTTTATCATGAAATACATACGAATATTGGCTGCTGCCACCATCATCATCGCACTGCTGTGGGCATGCGAAAAGGACAATACAGGAACGCCTTCAATCTCCAACACCAGCGTATCGGACTGCCACACCAACACCGACAAACTGGCCGTAAAGGATATGAGTACCGACTCAATTGTTGTATCGTGGACTGGCGACAACAATCCGATGCAGATAGTGCATTATAATATGGTGCTCGACTGCGGAGAGCCCAACATCATCACCACTGTAGAAACAAACGGCAATACCGTGACAGTCATTGAACATGTGGGCGAACAGGGACTCACCAACTGCATCTGTCTATATGACAATTCCTTCCATATAAACAATCTTCCTTCCCGCCCGTTTACTCTGGTGATTAAAGTGGAAAGCCTCATCTGTGGCAACCCTGTATTAGCCACCGTTTATGAGAAGTTTTTCGAGTAAGTCACATGCCAACTAAAAACAAATAAAAAAAATAAATACCAACCAGTTCATACACGACATCGTCTCTCTGCAGCCCGCCATGAGGCGGATGGCAGAAAAGATTCTTCACGACGACGACCTTGCCAACGACGCCGTACAGGAGACTTTTGTACGGCTGTGGCGCAAACGATGGCGGCTGGGAATGATGGAGGACCCACAGGGATTCTCCATGCGGACGTTGCGAAACCTGTGTATCGACATGCTGCGACGGGACAAACAGCGACAAAAATATATAAATGCAGCGGCAGAATTATACATACACCATCCCGACGACGATACTCTTGACGCCGAACAAAGATATAAAATGGTGGAACAGGCCATAGCATCATTACCACCAAAACAACAGCAAATAATAGAAATGAAATATGTCAAACAAATGAGCATTCATGAAATAGCACAGCAAACCGGTCTCAGCGAGACCAACATCACCACACTTCTGAGCCGTGCCTATGCAACACTAAGAGCTAATATTATTCAACCTTAACTTTAACGTTACTATTAATGACGAAAACGATTTGTCAACTATAAAACATCATACCTCATACATCATACATAACAACCGTGAAACAGGACGACATAGAAAAGATATTACAGCAATATGGGGCCGACCGTCGACAGCAACAACAGGTCTCCGACAGTCTGCATAGCATGGCACGGCGGCAGAAACAGCGAGTCCTATTGGCTTGCACGGTGGTGCTTGTTGCAGCATCCGTTTGGACCCTACACCAACTGACACCGCTACAGCAGTCGGAACAAATCATCGTGGCACAAAAGGATATCCACACCCAACCACAACCACAAGACCAAACATCCATACAACAAATCACCCGCGATATTTCCTACCACAACACCAAACGTTACACCACTACACCGTCAACATCACTCCCCTTGACGGAATCGACACAAGAGGGGGGCATCACACCTTATGAGATTGCAGCACAGGAGCCTTCTGTAATCGAAACAGAATGGCAATCTGAAAACACAGAGATTAACAGAACCGACGAGCCAGCATCCAAAGAGCCCACTTACCCTGTCATCAATCAGAATGACAACCCATCAATATTATTTGCCGACAACACCGTCAGCACTCCTTCTGAAGACGAAAGCCGCCATCTCCGTTTCACAGCATCGGTAGGGGCCTCCACATTTTCCCGAATCGGCACAGGCTATACCAATATTACAAATTCATCAGATGGTTTACTTCCCGTAAATGATGAAGCGTCCTACACCCAAGTAACACCCAATGCCACCTTTGCTGCAAATATCGGCGTCAGCTATTCCATTCCCATGGGTGGAAAGCAAGGGCTGGAACTTGGCGTCGGACTCAGCGGTTACTCTCATCAGTCGGAAGTGACAACTTACAATACCGAATCGGCAAATACAATCAATGGAACGACAACCGTCATTCTTGAAAGCGCCCCTGCCCCATTCTACTTATTCAGTCTCTATGCCAATCTGCCACTGACATTTAACTTCAAGTCTAAAGATATGAAGGATATCGGCTGGAGCTTGAGTGTCACTCCGTCACACAGCCTTGTCAGTTCCAGACCGCCGGGAGCCCTCGCAACCAATCGACCACTCCTTAACCCCTGGAGACTCACCATGGGCATCGGACTCACCTTTCCTCATGGTCTGTTTCGCAGCGTGAGCCTCACAGCCAACCTGCTGTCGCTCTACACCTCCAGTTCCTATCACGAAATAGGCATAGAGATAGGATTCTGATCAAAAATAACATGCTTGAAAAATGAACCGATAAAAAAATTCTTTGTCGGTTGAATATTAATTTGTAAATTTGCAACGGTCTACCCAACCAAAGACAATATAATTATTTATTGATTAGTAGGCTATTAATAACAAATAACAATCGTCAAACAAACATTCGACCGTTCAAATAATCAAGCAAAAATGGAATACAGTTTTCTGAAAATAGCCAACGAGGGCAACATCTGCATCCTCACCATCAGCGCTCCCAAGAGCCTCAATGCACTCAATTCCGTAATTCTTAACGAAATAGGCAATTTCTGCGACCATTTTGATTGCAACAAATACCGTTGTCTGATTGTCACCGGAGACGGTGAGAAATCGTTTGTAGCCGGCGCCGACATCAGCGAGATGGCGACCCTGAATGTGCCGCAAGGTCAGACTTTCGGTCAAAAAGGTGCCGCCGTATTCCGCAAAATTGAGAAGTTGCATGTTCCCGTCATCGCCGCCGTCAATGGCTTTGCCCTGGGTGGCGGATGCGAACTGGCCATGGCTTGCGACATCCGTATCTGCAGTGACAACGCCCGCTTCGGCCAGCCTGAAGTGGGACTGGGCATCATCCCCGGTTTCAGCGGCACCGTACGTATGGCACGTCTGATAGGCATGGGTATGGCCAAAGAACTCATCTATACCGGCCGCACTGTCAAGGCCGACGAAGCATTACGAATCGGCCTTGTCAATGCCGTATATCCACAGGCTGAACTTTTAGAGCAAGCACTACTGATGGCCAAAAAGATAGCCGCCAACGCCCCCCTCGCCGTCAAAGCTGCCAAGCTCTGCATCAACGCTGAATATGACATGGATGCCGACGAGGCTATCATGTACGAGAACGGTATCTTTGGACACTGCTTTGCCACCGAGGATCAGAAGAACGGCATGGCCGCTTTCCTCAACAAAGGCAAATGCGAATTTCAAGGAAAGTAATTTAATTTGTTAGTGTGTTAATTCGTTAATTCGTTAATTTGTTAGTGTATAATTCGACAAAAAAATAAAACAATCAACAATAATAAAAAATAATCGTCATGAAAATTTATGTTATCGGAACCGGCACGATGGCTAAAGGCATTGTCAAAGCCTTTGCCGCCAAGATGCCCGTCGTTATGAAGAGCCGTACACAGGCCAGCCTCGACAAGGCCATGGCCTCTATTGCCAAAGGTTATGGCAAGCTCGTTGAGAAAGGCAAGATGACCCAGGAGGCCGTCGATGCTCTGTTGGCCAATATCACCACCACCACAGACTATGCCACCTTCGCTGATGCCGACCTCGTCATTGAGGCCGCCGTCGAGGAGATGCAGCTCAAGAAAGATGTCTTCATGGAACTCGACAAGATTTGCAAACCCGAGGCCATCTTCGCCACCAACTCGTCATCACTCAGCATCACCGAGATAGCTGCCTGCACCTCACGCCCGGCACAATTCATCGGAATGCACTTCTTCAACCCTGCCGACCGTATGGCTCTCGTCGAGGTTATCCGCGGACAGCTGACCAGCGACGACGTTTGCAAATGTGTCATTGACCTGGCTACCGGCATAGGCAAACAGCCCGTTGAGGTAAAAGAAGCCCCCGGCTTTGTCGTCAACAGAATCCTCATTCCTATGATCAACGAAGCCTGCGGCATTCTCGCCGACGGCATCGCCAGTGCTGAGGATATCGACAAATGTATGATGCTCGGTGCCAACCATCCCATGGGACCTCTGGCTTTGGCCGACCTTATTGGCAACGACGTCAACCTCGCCATTATGGAAGTCCTCTACAAAGAATTCGGCGACCCGAAATACCGTCCTCACCCGCTGCTCCGCAAGATGGTGCGTGCCGGTCTGCTCGGACGCAAAACCGGTGAAGGATTCTTCAAATATTAATCCCTTCAAAAATAAAAAAACGGGAATGGCAAAGCGTCATTCCCGTTTTTTTATCTATAACAATTATTAGCGCATACGGTCTCCCAGAGAGCGTTTACCTCCATTGTTATTATTGCTGTTTCTTGAATTGGCACTTCCACCAGATTCTCCATTACCGTTATTAATGTTGGCTCTTCCGCCCACGGCACGACCGTTGGCATCCAATCTGATATCCGTGACATGCCATTCACCACTGTTGTCTTTGTATTTGAATCTATCCTCAGAAGTCGAATAAATCACGTCTGCATACTGAATGGGTAGCACTTCCTTGCCCGTCATATCACAGGCTCCTTCCTTGTTGCCACGCTGTGCACCAAAATAGCCCACACGGCCTTCTTCCTTGTGGAAACAGATGAAAGAATAGCCTCTACTGAGAGGAATGACATATTCACCCTGGGGAGAATAAGCGCCTTCACTACCATTAGATTTCACATAGAACCAGCCTCTGTGATACATTATCGACGAATAATAGTCCATCGGAACAATAGTGCGACCGTCTCTTGACTGAGCACCTAATTTGCCGTTTCCTTCCAGCTTATACCACTGGTATCCTCCCTCTTCCGTCATCAAGGTCCTTGAATAATCCAGACTTCCTTGTGCAAAGACCATTGCAGAACTAACTAATACAAAGGCGAAAAACAATGCTATTTTTTTACTCATCTCAATATTTGTCTGTTATTTGCCATCGACTCATCGGCTTTATGTTACTATATTATTCCATCATCGAAATGACAATGCAAAATTATGAAAAAAAACGCAACCAACTTTAAAAAAAAAACTTAATATTACACAATTGATTATATATCAGAATAATACCATTGAACAACACTGCCTGTTGACAGACCCATCGCTGGCAAACGATACTATTTCCTGTTTCTTGACGTTAGGAAAAAAAAAGGATATGCTTACAGAAGGAATAAAAGGGCATCTTGAACAGACTGTCACCGACGACGTTTGTGCCGACCGTATCGGCAGTGGACTTGTAAAGGTTTTCGCAACACCCATGATGATTGCATTAATCGAACGCACATGCAATGAGAGTGTCGTCCCGTTGCTTGATTCCGGACAAGGGACAGTTGGAACACACATCGACATCTCTCATTGTGCCGCCACACCAGTAGGAATGAAAGTGTGGTGTGACAGCGAACTGGTGGAAGTGGACCGTCGCCGACTTGTTTTCAAGGTCGCCGCCTACGACGAATGCGGTCTAATCGGAGAAGGACGTCACGAACGTTTCATTATAGACAGCGAAAAATTCCAGACCAAAGTCAATGGAAAGAAGCAATAATAACAGAGAAGTCTCGTTTTAAAACAAAGAAACTACATATATGAACGAAAACGGGTCGGAAAAAATAATCTCACTGGAAGATATCGACTATGCCCATTTCTGGGGTGCCAATGAACGTATGCTTGACTTTGTCAGGCTCCTTTTCCCAAAGCTCAAACTTATTGTCCGTGGCGAAATGCTCAAGGCCATCGGTGCCGCCGATGATATTGCCGATTTCGAGGCAAAGCTCAACGCAATGATGACATACTATGAAAAATTTGGCAGGATAAGTGAAAATGCTGTCATGCAGATTGTCGAGCAACAGGGAGGCCCCGATACGGAGACCAACGACGAAATCCTTGTCCATGGCCGCAACGGACTGCTTATCAAGGCTCGCACACCTAACCAACAACGATTGGTGGAGGCTGTGAAAAAGAACGATATGGTCTTCGCCATTGGTCCTGCCGGCACCGGCAAGACCTACACCGCGGTGGCTTTAGCCGTGAGAGCTCTGAAGAACAAAGAGATTCGACGCATTATACTGACCCGCCCTGCCGTGGAGGCTGGCGAGAACCTCGGTTTTCTGCCTGGTGACCTGCGTGACAAACTGGACCCTTATCTCCAGCCTTTATACGACGCTCTGCGTGACATGATTCCTCAGCAGAAACTGCTCTCCTACTGGGAGGACAACACTATAGAGATCGCCCCTCTGGCTTTCATGCGCGGCCGCACTCTGGACAACGCCTTCGTGATTCTCGACGAAGCACAGAACGCCACACAGTCACAACTAAAGATGTTCCTCACCCGTATGGGTCGTAACGCGAAATTCGTCGTCACGGGTGACATCACCCAGATTGACTTGCCTCGCAACCAGCATTCAGGTCTGGTGCAAGCCACACAAATACTGAAAGAGATTGAAGGTATCTCCATCATAGAACTGGACAACAGTGATGTGATACGTCACCGCCTCGTCACCAAAATAATAAGAGCCTACGACAACATAGAGAAAGAACAGGAGGCTCAGCGTTTGGCGGAAAAACAATTGAGGGCACTGAAAAACCAACAAAGAGAGCAAGACAATGAAAACGAATCCTAACTGTAAGATTAATCTTGGTCTCCATGTCGTCCGCCGCCGGGACGACGGCTATCATGATATCGAAAGCCTCTTTCTCCCCATACCTCTGAGCGACGAATTGGAAATTGTCAAAGCCGACAATTTCACATTCCAACAAGACGGCATTATCCTCGACTGCAACATGGACGACAATGTCGTGTTACGTGCTTACCATATGCTTCGTGAAAGTTACGGCAACTCTGTAAGCAATGTCAGCATTAGACTCAAGAAGAATATTCCATTCGGTGCCGGCCTCGGTGGAGGCAGCAGTGATGCGGCATTTACGCTAAAGATGCTGAACGACCTTTTCAATCTGGACATCAGCCTTGCTGATTTACGAGCCATGGCCTCGCGAATCGGTGCCGACTGTACCTTTTTCATAGACAACAAACCCTCTTTTGTAAGTGGTATTGGCGACCAACTCTCGCCTCTGGATTTCAATCCTATCGACGGTTTTCGACTAATACTTGTAAAGCCTTCCGAGGCAGTGTCCACGGCAGATGCCTACCGAGGTATCACGACACGTCAACAGAGTGGTATAGTAGCCCCTATGCCGTTAACCGAGGCAGTAAAGCAGCCAATCAATGACTGGCACAGATTGGTTGTCAACGACTTCGAAGCAACAGTATTCAAAACTCATCCTCGCCTTAAAGCAATAAAGGAAAGCCTTTACGACGCAGGTGCGCTCTACGCTGCCATGAGCGGCTCAGGTGCCACAATTTTCGGACTCTTTGCATCAGACTCCAATATGGAGCATCTTGCAAAGACCTTTAGAAATCACGGACAAATATTCATCTATTAAAACATATACAATGAAACATAACTATAAAAGCATTGCATTTTTCTCCACCATTCTTTTTTTCCTCTCCCTCGCCACAGGCATCTCTGCCCAGAATCCTTTCCAGCTGCCCAACGGAGGCTTCGAGCAGTGGGACAATAATGACATCACCGCCGAACCAAGCCATTGGAACTCATTCGCCACATGCGACGGCTCCTATGCTTCTCTTGCATCCACACCACACCACTATCATCGCAACGGCAGCCGCCCGGGAGGCAACGGCAGCCATTACCTGACTATCTACACCAAATCAATCATGGGTATCAAAGCCAATGGCAATATGACAACTGGTCGCATTCATGCCGGAGCAATGAGTGCCTCAAGCAGCGAAAACTACAACTACACCCAACGTAGCAACGGCAATCACTGTCAGCCTTTTACCGCTACACCGGACTCTATGTATGTATGGGTCAGTTTCTATGCCAAAGAGGCAGACTCCAGAGCACAGATTGAGGCTGTCATTCATGGCGACAACGACTTCAGAGCTCCAAACGATATAAGCAATACGTCTCTCTTCTGTGCCCGTGCCGTGGCACAGACCTCACGTACGACATCGAACGCCAACACCATGCAGTGGCAGCAGTTGAAAGTACCGTTTAACTACAATGGTACGGCAGAGGCACAATATATACTCATTAACATCACAACCAACTACATACCGGGGGAAGGCAGCGGAAACGACTCACTCTCCATTGACGACATCGAATTTATCTATAGTGCCTGGCTCGAGAGTATCAGTGTCGGGGGTATAGAAATAGAAGACTTCAACCGCGGATGTCTTGAATATTTCGTTCATGTAGACGATTCATCCGATTTCTCACTTCCTGTGACATGTATTACCCAAGCCAGTGATGCGACAGTGCAAACCGACCAAATCCGTTTAAACGACACCTCGGAGCTGGTGACTCTCTCCGTCACCGCCGAAGACGGAACGACAAAAGTATACAGTGTGACTCTGACGACAGGAGCTCCTCTACTGAATATTGCACAACATGAAGAGGAGGTCTTATTCACAACATACCCCTCCCCCACACATGGAAATCTCACGATAAAAGCCTATGGGACAGTGACTGTCCACGACTCGCACGGAAGAGAACTCATGCAACTGCAATGCGATGGTGAAAAGACTGTCGACATCAGCCGTTTGCCTGACGGAGTCTATTTCTTAAGCCACAACGGAAAGAGAATAAAAATCGTCAAGATTTAATATATCAGGGAAACGATATCCCGCAGTTGGTCTGCCCATGGTTCATCATCACTTACGACCGGTGCCTTATGGGTCGATGAACCTATCAGGAGTTTCCTTATTTCTGCCGAAAGATTTGCGTTAAGTGAGTCGGTAGCTATCGTAACATCATTTATTACAGCTTTCTTTTCATCCACGGTGACATTCATCTCGACAATACCCCATTCGAAATTAGCTATCTTGGAAGCCGTGAAAGTACGCCAACGGCCGAAAATCCATTCGTCACTGCTGTATTTTTCATACAAAGAGACGACTTCTGGTCTCTTGACGATACTATCAAAACTGATTTCGTCAACCTTGCCGGAATAGACCTCTTCAAATGCCGCCACAAGATGCGGCACAATGTTTTCCGTATTCACATCAGCCAATTCTGACAGATTGACCACACGCGACACAACAGACTGGACGCCATGCTTGTGGAGTTTTGTAGGCTTAACCTTAAGATATCGCTTCAGGTCCTCTATGTCGCCACATATCAGTATTGTCCCATGATGCAGCCGACTGACACGTCCCTTTGAGAATGCATTGCCGCTGAATTTACGCATATTCCCTTCGGCATCGGCAACCAACAAATCATTGCGTCCACTGAGTTCCGCCCTTAGACCGTAAGTCTCAAGAGCTCTGATGATAACTCCGAACTGTCTATCCTGATCATAAAGCTCATAAGGAGCAACGAAACTGAAATTCAGATTTCCGTCATCATGATAAACAGCTCCGCCTCCAGTGGTGCGTCGCATGACATAGCCTCCGTCGGCGAGAAGCGTATCAACATTACATTCCGAAAAAGGATTCTGGTTTTGTCCTATGACCACAGTACGGCGATTCTTCCACAAATACATCACAACACTGTTGTCCTCCGGATGTTCTACAAGGTAATTCTCCACAGAGACATTCCAATAAGGATTGGTGCTTGTGCTGACAATAAGTTTTAATGTCATAACCTACAGCTTAAATGACAATGACAGATAATTGGGGGCCTGACCCAGATGGTAATTGCGACGTGCGAAAGAAAACTCAAACTTCTTTGTTCTCAGGCCCACGCCGTAAGAAAAACCGCTGAGATTGATATTGGCGCGATCACGAGCCGACATCTCGACAGTCTGACGATAGCGATATCCCAAGCGGGCAAAAAAGACTTTGTTTATATCCAATTCTACGCCGAAAGCTGTATGACGCGCTATCTGGTCCAACACATCCGCTATGCCATCATACCATGGTTTGCTTACAGGTTGTCCTGTATATGGGTCTACAATAATTTCAGGGTTTAGAGAATCTTCATAGTTCAAGTTCCACCGTGTCAGTTCGTTCATAGCGAAAAAAATCCTGAATGGTGCATTGGCCACCTTGTACGATAACGCAACAGACAAATCGAAAGGTATACGTTCAACTGTGCCATCGAATGTCGCAAGTTGGGCTCCGATATTGCGAGCCTGCACCGTCGCCGCGAAGCGTCTGTTATCCGATATATATGTTCCTGCGACATTCATGGCAATTGCCAAAGCAGTGTAACTCTCATACTGTGAAAGTACAGGCATCAACGAAGCCCCTATGGAGAAATTGGAATCTATATTCAATCCCCATGCCACCGACAGTGCTATATCGGCAGCGTAAAACTCCCCTTCCGGATTCTCCTCCTCATCATACGACTGAAAACGTCCATAGCTGTTGAAATGGAATCCGAAGAGAAAAGAACCGAATCTGTTGAAATCCTTTCCATAGGCCACAGTTCCGAAGTTGGAACCCGAGAACATGCCGACATAGTTCAGTGCCAACCTATTGTCATATCCCGTTCTTATCAACGAAGGGTTGTCCAATCCTGCCTGCAAATCCTCAGGGGCATAGACAGACAGATAATCAAGACCCACGGCGGCAGTGCGTGCCGACGACGGCATACGTAACAGCGACAAAGTGTTAAGTCCCGCCACCTGCGCCGAGACAGTCCCCGACAACAAAAGTACGAAAGAAAACAGAACCGATAACCTACGCAACCGTCTCAATTATTAATGTTTTGGTGATTAGTTATTCCAAATCTCCTTACCGTCATCGGTGAGATAGCCGCTACGCATACGTTTACCGTCCTTGACGCGGATGATATATTTCCCGTTAATAATCATGACTTCATCATATTTGAAGTCCGTGACAAAACGTCCCTGAACATCAATAAAAGCCCATTTCCCTTTACGTCGTAAAGCAGCATAATTCACTGTATAATGGTGTTTTTGGTAATCTATCTCACAGATTGCAGCATCGTAGACAATCTCCGTCAGCTGTTCACCACTGACACCCACAAAACCCCATTTGCCACCCATGGATACAGGATACATGCCCCCATTCGTCTCATAAAGAACGGCATCATACATAGGCCTTATCGTCCAGTCGTTGTTTTTGTCGACATAACCCCATTCTCCTGTCTCACAACGGCAAGGATAGTACATAGGGTATATTTCCTGGGCAGAAACACTTATCGCCATCAAGACAAACAAAAACGGCG
Source organism: Bacteroidales bacterium (assembly GCA_017613375.1). Taxonomy (GTDB): domain Bacteria; phylum Bacteroidota; class Bacteroidia; order Bacteroidales; family P3; genus Colimorpha. The sequence goes on from JAGADZ010000013.1 coordinate 14,288, forward strand.
GTATTATCTTTTTTGTCGACATATCAAACAGACATTTAGAAACTTAGAGTCCTCTATGCACACAGCATAATGAGGGCTCTAAGTATGATGTTTTTATAAGGAATCAATGCTTTTTATTGCGTTCATGACGCATAAGGTGGCTTGGTTCGAGAGCCATACGGTCGGTCTCAAGCAGCGAAGCAACACCTTCGTCAACACGGCGTTTCTGTTCACATGCCTCACAGTGGCACTCCTCATGATATTCGCGCGGTTCGGTATAAGTGGTGATAACACCTTCGAAGTTGCGGAGGATAACCTTGTCGGGGCTCTGCGATATGACATACTGAGGCATGACGGGGGTCTTTCCGCCACCGCCGGGAGCATCGACCACGAACGTGGGAACAGCATAGCCGCTGGTATGACCGCGGAGGTTCTCAATGATCTCGATACCCTTGCTGACCGGGGTACGGAAATGTTCAAGACCCATAGAGAGGTCACACTGGTAGATATAATACGGACGCACGCGGTTGCGAACCAGCTCATGCATCAGTTTCTTCATCACATGGACGCAGTCGTTCACGCCACGCAGCAGTACAGTCTGGTTGCCCAGAGGGATGCCGGCATTGGCGAGACGGGCGAGAGCCTGTTCTGCCTCAGGAGTGAATTCGTTGGGGTGGTTGAAGTGGGTGTTAAGCCAGATGGGATGGTATTTCTTCAGCATGTCGCACAGCTCGGGAGTGATACGCTGTGGGCAGACCACGGGGGTACGGCTACCGATGCGGACAATTTCCACATGCGGGATGGCACGGAGGCGCTGGATGATGTATTCGAGTTTCTGGTCGCTGACCATCAGGGCGTCGCCACCGGAGAGCAGCACGTCGCGCACCTGCGGGGTCTTCTCAATATATGCAAGGCATTTCTCTATACGCTCACTTGGACTCTCGTCGTCTTTCTGACCCGCAAAACGACGACGGGTGCAGTGGCGGCAGTACATGGAGCACATGTCGGTGATAAGGAACAGTACGCGGTCTGGATAGCGGTGTGTCAGACCGGGAGCCGGCGAGTCCTCGTCCTCATGCAGAGGGTCATTGAGGTCGGCGGGTGCGATGTTGCACTCCGGACCTGCGGGGATGGCCTGACGACGAATGGGATCGTACGGATCGTTGGGGTCAATCAATGAGAGGTAATACGGAGTGATGGCCATACGGAACTTGGCCAAAGCCTTCTTGATACCTTCGGCCTCTTCGGGGTCGAAGGTGAAATATTTGCTCAGTTCTTCGTATGTCTCGATACGGTTTTTGACTTGCCATTTCCAGTCGTTCCACTGTTCGTCGGTGACATTCGGGAACAATTCTTTTCTGCGATTTACTTTCATATATTTATTGTATTATTTTTTAATCTTCTTGCAAAAATATTCCCATCCCGTTCCTGCTCCAGGACTAAAGTTGGAACAATTAATATTCAAACTATCTGGTGCGAGGAAACGTCCGTCGAAATGGCGGTATGAATCGCCCCTGAGTGTCAAAATACCGTTTAAGTCCAGACTACACGTCCAACTTAACGAATCCTCATTGAGCATTATTATGACACAGCTATCCTCATCGGAACGCACACAGAGAGTTCCTTCCCCATAATAATCAGGCCCCGATCCATTGGGATTCCAAGAATATTTATGATAGGAATAGGAGTAATCGCCCACCCAAGCATCACGATAATCCCAAGCTTCTTCCTTTCCGCAGGCAACAGCCAACAGAACAAAGAACGACATCATCCATGGAATTACGTTTTTTTTCATTGCTTTTCGGGACACATTTTTTAGAACCTGCGGGAGGGTCTCCCCTGTCCGCAGGTTAATTTTGAATGTTGAATTATGAATTTCGAAATTCAACCTTCAAAATTCAAAATTCTCTTATGCGTAGAGTTCTTCGAAGATCTTGCGCAGTTTCGGGCTCTCGCGGAGCTCCTGCAGAGTGAACTCGGCGTGGCCTTTGGTGTAGCCGTTGCCCATAATCATGTTCACGTCGCTTCCGATACCTTCGGCACCGAGAGAAGCCTTGGTGAAGCTGGTGGCCATGCTGAAGAAATAGACAACACCGTCGTCCTTGGTGATGAGGATAGCGGTCATCTCCTGGTCGGGAACGTTGACGCAGTTGATGCAGACATCAGCCATCTTGCCGTTGGTGAGACGCTCGACGAGCTCATAAACCTGGACAGGAGTCATGCCGGCGGCACTCTCCACGATGTCGCAGAAACCGAGGTCCTTGATACGCTGGGTTGATTTGGGGCTGTTGGCAATACCGATAACCTTACCGGTGACACCGACACGTTTCTTAGCCTCATAGCAGCAGAGCATACCGCTCTTGCCACCTGCACCGAGGATAACGACTGTCTGACCATAGTGGCACAGTTTGGCGGTCTGTGCGGGAGCACCAGCGACGTCGAGGGCGCTGAGAGCCAGCTTCTCGGGCATATCATTGGGAATCTTGTCGTAGATACCACTCTCGAAGAGGATAGCCTTACCTTTGATGTCAACTTGGTCTATTTCGGGACGGATTTCGCCGAACGAATCAATACGGAGAGGAGTAAGAGAAAGGCTGACGAGGGTAGCAATGCGGTCGCCTTCTTTCAGGTCGATTTTGCCCTTCAGTGCATCACCGATTTTCTCCACTTTTCCAAGAAGCATACCACCAGAACCGGTACGACGGTTGCGGTGTTTACCCTGAAGCTCGACATTGAGCAGCATCTCTTTCTTCACTTCCTCAAGGATTTGCTCTTTGGTAGCGTTGGGGCCAGCCTGCTCTTTGGCATAGTTCATAATGTCGGTGAAAGAAGCAGAGTCGACATTGAGGGTCTGGACGTCAATAAGAATCTCGTTGTCATAAAGAACATCCATATTGTTGTCGATCTTGTTTGCCGGCTGCGGAAGAACGCCCAGCGGCTCGAGTACACGGTGAACACCGTATTTGTTACCTTTTGGTTGCATAATATTAAACTATTAGTTTGATTATTAATTAATTATTTA
>JAGADZ010000014.1 GCA_017613375.1 Bacteroidales bacterium
ATCTTCACCAGTGAAACTGTGAACTCTGTCGCCAAATGGAGAAAGGAGACCATTGGTCAATCCAATCTCGCAAAAAGAAGAGAAAAACTAGAAAAAAGAGCTTGACAAATTTTACACCCTACCTATTTGCTTTATGGTATAAATGTGAATGCTGTGCTACAGGACATACGCAGCATCAATCTTGGAACGGTTTACGAGTCGGCAGTTGCACAGGAACTCGCCGCTCATCAATTCAAACTGCATTATTACGATAATAAGCAAAAGGGTGAGGTGGATTTCCTTATCGATGACTACAGCAACCTTCAGGTTTTGCCTTTGGAAATCAAATCAGGAAAAGACTATACGGAACACAGCGCACTTACAAAATTCTTGGACACTCCGGAATATGGCATCACGAGGGCAATCGTCTTCTCTAACGAGCGACATGTATATAAGAAGAATGGCGTTACTTATATGCCTGTTTATTATTGTATGTTTCTTCACAATAACGCTCCGGATGATGCAGTTATTTTACCTGCTTTAGAGACGTTCTGAATTGTATGGAGCCAACCTGAACGAAACTACAATACTTATAAAGGTGACCGAGAAAAAGAAATGGGTTTTGGTCAAATGAGATTTAAACGAAAAATGCAAAATCTAAACGAGAGTCGTCTATAAGCACCTTATGTACAGTATTATAATAGATAGCGAGATTTAAAAGAGATTTTTGATTTAAAACAGGATTTTGATTTTTAACTCGTGTTGTCGGTTTCAACACTCTTTTAGACATCAACAAATGCTCTCTTCGCATCGCACGACAACTCTCGTCGATGCGTTTAAACTAAAACAAAGAAGACCGATCCAAAAGAATGGAATCGGTCAACTTCTTGACACATACAAAACAGATACCCACCTAAAACTTCTGCGGAAGATTCTGCCCTGATTTTACGAGAAAGAATATGATGGAAACAAACTTTTAGTAATAGTGTGCTTATACGAAAAGGAGATTGCGATGCAGTATCCTTTTTATGTATAAAAAACTTGACAACAGTGTGTTCGGTGCATTTTTCGGTGCATTTTTTTGACATAAAAAAAGTCTCACAAGTTTATTTTGCAATAACTTATGAGACTATTTCTGCGGAGAGACAGGGATTCGAACCCTGGGACCAGCAAGCTGGTCAACGGTTTTCGAGACCGCCCCGTTCGACCACTCCGGCATCTCTCCAGTCTGTCGGCTTTTGCAATGTGTTTCAGTGTGATATGCTGAAAAATCAATGCTTATTGACCGCTTTTTCGGATTGCAAAGATACATTTTTTTTTCTATATGCAAATTATTTTTCTTCGACGGTCTCAAAAAACACTTTTCATCATATGGTGACATTGAGGAAAAATAAATTTTGCCAATTGAAGAACATTTACTACTTTTGCAAAAATTTAGACGGTGGTATTCGTGATGAAAGTGAAGATTTGAAATCGTGAAAAAATGTTAACGCCGTCAAGTTTTTACAAATTCGAAATACTAATAGATAAAATAACAATAACACCGCCGGCGGAAATCCTCCGGCACGAAAAGAAAGGAGCAAATCATGAAAAAACTAATCGTAATCCTCGCACTGATGATAGCAGGACTATCTGTTTCAGCAAATTCTGTCCGCTACTTCACAAGAAGTCAGGCTGCACGCGTTTCTAAAGCTCTGGATGCTCAATCTGAACTGATGATTTACTGTGGTTACGAATATGAGTTGGCAACTTACGTAATAGTCAATGAGGTTTGGGCCGAGCCTGTAAACAGCAAATACTACGAGATATGGCTTTATGGTTTCGATGCCTACACCGGTGATGAAATATACATGCCTTTGGACCTGTCTTGTGTATGGCTCTATAACTCTTATACCAACCGTATGTACAGTGCCGCGCAATATCTGAGATTCCGCAGCACAGTGGCAACGCCACACTTCTACTGGACGATGCCCCCATACAATCCATTCGTACGCTACTACCACGACCCGCACTTCAATCACTGCTACACATACCACTACGAAATCCATAGACACGGATGGAGACCTCCGATGAATTACCATGGCATGGCACCTTATCCTCCTTACTACATGAGAACTCCCAACACTCCAGCACCTGTACCACACAAACCGTTCACCCCAGGCGTCGACTTCCCACAGACTCCTAACGGCCACGGCTACCTCGGCAACAACGACAACGGTAACAACCGTCAAGTACGTGGATCAGTAGGCGGCAACAACGGTGGAGTTCGTACGGGAACCAACAGCAACAATACCGGCAACAGGGGAACTACTAACAGGAACACAAATACGGATCCGGCAAATAACAGAGGTGGCAACAACTCGGCAGTCCCTGGCAACACTCGCAACAACAATAATAATGCTAACCCGACTAACACTCGCAATAGCAATAATAACAATGCTATTCCGGCAAACACTCGCAACAGTAACAATAACAATGCAACCCCTGCCAACACTCGCAACAGCAACAATAACAATGCCACCCCGGCAAACACTCGCAACAACAATAACAATGCTACTCCTGCCAACACTCGCAACAACAATAACAACACTACACCTGCCAACACCCGTAACAACAATAACAACGCTACCCCTGCAAACACACGCAACAATAATAACAACTCTACTACGACTAACACACGCAACAATAACAACACAACTCCTGCCAACTCCCGCGATGCTAACGTAAACAGGGGCACCTCGAATAACAGAAGATAAACATATGTCAGAATTAAAATCAAGTGAATTGGTACTGGCTCCTTCAGGGAGCCTTTACCATATTAATATGACAGGTGATAACCTCGCAGACGATATCTTCCTTGTCGGAGACCCAGGTCGTGTCAATATGTTTAAGGACCTGTTCGACAGTGTCGAATTCGAGAGTCTTAACAGGGAACTGCATGCATTGACGGGAGTGTATAAGGGTCATCGTTTCACGGCTCTCAGCACAGGTATGGGATGCGACAATATTGATATTGTACTTACAGAACTCGATGCGGCTGCAAATATCGACCTTCAAACACGCACAGTCCGTAATACACACAGAACTCTTAATATGATTCGTATCGGCACATCGGGTTCCCTTCATAGTGAGATACCTGTTGGCTCGTTGGTGGCATCTGAATATGCTGTGGGTCTTGACGGATTGTTGAACTATTACGTTCATGACGACAGTCAGTTTGAAGAGGAGATGACGCAGGCTTTCTTACATCATATGCGGTTTCCTGACCGTTTGGCACGCCCATATTGTGTGAAATGCGGTGCTTCGTTGCTTGAGCGGGTCGCCAGTGGCATGACGCACGGTATCACTGCAACAGCTCCGGGATTCTATGCTCCTCAGGGCCGTAATATCCGTATTGCCCCTGTAGTAAGCGATCTCAATGAAAAACTCGCCAATTTCTCTTGGGATGGGCTGAAGATAACAAATCTTGAAATGGAGACATCGGCAATCTATGGTCTGGCACGGCTTATGGGACATAATGCATTGACAGTATGTCTTATTATCGCGAATCGAGCTGACGGCACTTTCCTAAATGAGTATCATGACCGTATGAGGAATACGATTGTGACGGTAATGGATTCAATGATATAGTAAAACCAACTAAAATGAAAAAAGTTTTTGTTGCCTTCATGGCGATGGCGTTCTCACTGTCGATCAACGCACAAGCTTCTTATATTGCGGAACAGTTGGGTCGCGACGCACATCATATCGTACAGTCGCTTGGTGCCTTTGTGGGCAACGAACGTGCCGAAAGTCAGTCGTTCGACATTACCTATATGCCTGCGGGCAATCGCGTAGAAGGTGTGATGATTATTAATACTGCTGATTATCGTTGCACGTTCAAGATGGACCCGAGTGACGAGATTTGTTATGAGATAATACTTGATGTGCGTAGTGCGGACTTCTTACGGGATTTTAACCTCCTGTTCCAGATTTACACTACAGAAAATCCTGACAGCGATGACAAGACGATGCATTTCGGTGATATGCTTATTCGTGTCAGGGAAACATCTTCTCCTACTTCCCGTTACAGAAGTTTCACTTTAACTCAGAAACATTAATGGATTCTGATGATATAAAGAGAGGGCGCCTGAATACATCGGGCGCCCTCTCTTGGTTTATTGAGGAAGTATGTCTTATTTCTTGACAATCTTCTTCACTGATACGCCGTTGTTGGTCACGGTGCGTACCATGTAGATGCCGTTGGCAAGATTGCTCATGTCAATGACGCCGCCATTGGTGTGGCTCATGACGGTGCGGCCATTGATGTCGAGAATCTCAACAGTGATGATGCCTTCTCCTTCAACGGTGATTTTGCCAGTTGTAGGATTGGGGTAGAGGTTGATGTTTGCATCCTCGGCGGTCTCAATGCCTACATTGGAACTGATGAGGATATCGTCAATGTCAAGCAAGAACATGTCGGTGACATTGTAGTGGCGGAAAGCGACATAGATGGTCTGGCCGCTGTAGGCACTCAGGTCGAAGCTGTGCTGCTCCCAGTCACCGTTAGGAAGACCTTCATAAACAGGGGCGGGGAGACCGGTGGTGCTGACGGATGTTGTAACATAGACGGCATAGTTCTCGTCTGGATAATCAGAATCCTGTGCTTTTGCCCACCAAGAGAATTTAAGGTCGGTGTTAGCGGGTACTTCAATTGCAGGGGTGAACATCCAGTTGTCAGGAGTCAGAGGTACACTGTACATGTATGAATAGGACTCGGAAATCATCAGGCCGGTAGAACCGTTGTGACCGGTGAAACCTTGCTCGTCGTTAAGTTTTGTCCAATTGAAACTGTCGCCATCGGCATCGATCAGTGTCCAGCAGCTGATGTCTTCGTTTGATTCGAAGCCCATGCTGTAGGGGAATGTGCTGATAGGATCGCAGCTGATGATGGTTATTGTGGCAGTGGCTGTGTTGCTGCCGGCAGCGTTGGTGGCAGTGACGCTGATGTTGTAGGTGCCGGCGTTAGCCCATGTCACGTCAACAGTCTCTGTGTTTGCTGTTGAAGGTGTGGCACCTTCGATTGTCCAGCTGTAGCTGTCGGTGTTTTCTGCAACAGCGGTGAGGGTGACGGTCTGATTCTTCTGTGCTATGGAAGGAGCATTGATGGTAACAGTCGGAGCTGTCATTGCACGGACCTCAACGTTGGCGAGAACTATTGCAAGCTGGTCGGAGCAGTCGTGGTGACGGAAAGCAATATAGATGGTTTGACCTGCGTAGTCGGCGAGGCTGAGTGTGTGCTCTTGGGCATATCCGTTTGCAAATGTCTCACTGAATAACGGAGTAGTGAAGTCAGATGCCGTGTTGCCGGTGGAGACATATACGCTGTAGTGCTCTGCAAAAGCTTGTGAGGAACCTGCTCCTGTTCTGAAATAGAACTCGTAGTTTCCGGTTGCAGGAATCACGATGGCAGGAGAAACAAGATAGTCGTTAGGCGTTATGGCATCGTCATTTTCCATGTCATAAGAGAAGTTTACAGCTCCTACACCATCGTACAGATACCAGGTGCTTCCATCGTTGTTGGCATCAATGGGAGTCCAGCACATGAGAGACTGATGCTCCTGGAAGTTGATAGCATAGGGGAAGGTGGTGATATCGTTGCAATCATATACGTTGACTGTCAGTGTGTCATGTGATACTCCGACATTGTTCTGAGCGTGGAGTTCGACGGAGTATTGACCTGGGGTAGCCCAAGAGACGGTTACTGTATCTCCAGTGGCGAAGGAAGGTGTGCCGTTATAAAAATGCCAGTTATAGGTAATCTCTTCACCAATAGCGGAGGCAATATAGGTTGCGGTTTCTCCAACCTGGACTTCAACGGGACCACTGATGGTGACATTCTCGGGAGCTTCAAGACCTCCGATGCGAACATCGTCGATAGCAAGATAAAACATGTCGGTGCTGAGGTGACGGAAAGCGATACGGATGGTCTGGCCTGCATAGTTGGAAAGGCTGACAATACGTTTCACATGAGATCCGCCATAGGTCTCGCCGAATATTGAATCAGTGAAGTCGCTGACAGTGTTTCCTGTTGTGGATACGCGTACTTCATAGGTCTCTTCGAAATAAGAGGAAGCGGCTACATACCAGGATAGTTGTGCACTTGTCATATTTGCAGGAATGGTGATTGGCTGGCTGATGGCCCAGTCATCATCTTGTGTAGAGTTATAGCTTACATATAAGCAGTAGTTTCCGTTGTAAGTATGGTTGCTGCTGATTGTCCAGTTGTTGCCGTTCTGGTCATTGTCGATGAAAGTCCAGCAGGTGTTGTCTCCAGCTTCAAAACCTTCTTCCCAAGGAAGTGTTGTTATGACTCCACAATCAAATACGGTAATGTTAAGGCTTGCCGTGTCGGAACCTAAATTGTTGGTGGCATAAGCTTGAAGAACGTGCGTTCCGGCAGTGCTCCATGTGTTTGTATAGGTCGTGCCTTGGTTGCCGAGCAGCACACCATCGAGTATCCAATGTATTGTAGCATTTGGGTCATCGCATGTGGCGGTGTAGGTCTGTGAGGTGTTGCTCATGACATTGGTGGGACCGTTAAGAGTGACTTCGATACCAGTGGGAGCTCCGACGTTGATATCGTCAATCTTCATGGCGAACCAGTCGGAACTGTTGTGATGGCGGAAAGCGATGTAGATGTTCTGGCCGGCATATGCACTCAAATCAACGGTACGCTTGGTCCAGTCAGAAGTGGTGAGTGTCGTGGAGAACACTGGAGTGGTGGCGGTGAATCCTGCAATGGTGTTTGTCGTTGCAATGTATACAGAATAGTACTCTGATGGATAGTTTGGATCCTGAGTGGCATCGTACCAGGTGAGAACGAACGATGAACCTGCAGGGATCTGCATTTGTGAACTGATCATCCAGTTGTCTGGAGTCAAAACACCTTCATTGTTGTCGTAGGAATAACTGAAGACACATTTTGAACCGCTGTGGGGATCTCCACGGCCATCGGTTGAATCGTAAACAGTCCAGTTGTAGTTGTCATTGTCGCTGTCAATGAATGTCCAGTCTGCGGTACCGTTCTCAAAACCTTCGCTGTAAGGGAAGCTGGTGATGACGGTCTTTGCAGATTTGGCAATGCGGGCATTGCTTTTCTCAGGAGTTTGGATGGCACGGATGGTTTTTGTCACAGGACCCATCTTTTCCATCGGAACTCTTCTTTGTTGTGCTGTGGCTGTCGATAGAATCAACAGCATTGCTGCACAAAGGGTAAAGATTTTTCTCATGTCAGTTGATTTTTAAATTGGTATTAATTGTTTGTTTCTTTTAAAAAATTCTCGTTGATATCAAGCGGCTGGTAGGGATGTCTCTCTCGACCTTTGCAAGGTGCTGATGCCATCTGGCACGAACATCCGTTGCGTTTGCCGGTGTATGGGTCGACTCCTGCACAATGACGCTTGAACTCCCCATCCTTCTTTAACAGCATCTTTATTCCAAGTCCTGCAAAGCATAACAATATTGCTGCAATGGAAATAATTATGAGGATAAGGAACCGCATCTTGTTAAATAATAATGTTACAATACTCCTATAACGAAAAAAAAGCTGTACAATTGTACAGCTTCTCATTTTTTTTGCTCCCCAAGCAGGACTTGAACCTGCGACCCCCTGATTAACAGTCAGGTGCTCTAACCAACTGAGCTATTGAGGAATGTTTTTGCTCCCCAAGCAGGACTTGAACCTGCGACCCCCTGATTAACAGTCAGGTGCTCTAACCAACTGAGCTATTGAGGAATGTTTGCTTAAGTCGTTGTTTTCTCGTCTCAAAAGCGGTTGCAAAAGTACTTCAATTTTACGACATGGCAAAATTTTTTTTCAAAAAAAAGTATTCCAGTAGGTTAATATATTGAAAACTATGGTGAAATTATGATATGGTATGCTGTGTGAGTCTCTCGTGCACGTTGGCTGTTGATTCTTTTTATTTGCTATATTTTATGATTTTGAGACCTTTTTTTTTGAAAAAAAACTTCATTTTTTATCCATTTCTTGTACATGATTATTGTACACTTGCATTATGGAATAAAGGTATAAGGTCTTATGAATTAATGATAAAAAAGAAAAATTTGGCTAATATGGGAAATGTTTGTATTTTTGCACCCTCTTTGGAAAGATGGCAGAGCGGTCGAATGCGGCGGTCTTGAAAACCGTTGACCTTCACGGGTCCGGGGGTTCGAATCCCTCTCTTTCCGCTGGAAGCCGTCAAGCGTTGCTTGGCGGCTCTTGTTGTTTTTTCAGGGTTTTATATGTGCAATCGGATATTGTTCAATGGGTCTTGTCAATATAAAGGATAAGAATCTATTGGAAATGCATGATATCGTATGGCAGAAATGTAATACCTCAATTGACATAAAAATAATAAATACAACACAATAAAAATATTGATTGAGGGTTTGTATTTATACAATAAAATAAAAAGTCAGGACGTTTATATTTTTTAATATATTCTGAATTCGTAGTGAAGAAAGAGGAAGATAACTATATTATCATTAAAGGTGCACGAGTCAACAACCTCAAGAATATTGATGTACGTATACCTCGCAATAAACTTGTGGTCATCACTGGACTTAGTGGCAGTGGAAAGTCTTCGTTGGCGTTTGACACTCTATATGCAGAGGGTCAACGTCGTTATGTGGAGAGTCTTAGCAGTTATGCACGTCAGTTTATGGGACGCATGAGCAAGCCGGAGGTGGACTATATCCTCGGTGTTGCTCCTGCCATAGCCATAGAACAGAAGGTGAATACTTCAAATCCCCGCTCTACCGTGGGTACTTCCACCGAGATTTACGAATATCTGAAACTGCTTTTTGCCCGTATTGGCCGTACTTTCTCACCAATTTCCGGCGTCGAGGTGAAACGTCATAGCGTCTCCGACGTGGTGGATTTTATCTATTCTTTACCGGAAGGGCAGAAGATAATGTTGTTCTCTCCCCTTGAAGTCACAAAGGAACGCACTCTAAGTGCACAACTTGGTATTCTGCAACAGGAGGGCTTCATGCGGGTGTCTGTTGGCGGTACTATATTACGAATAGACGATTTCCTGCCTATATGTAACGATAAAGAGAATTATACCTCTCCGATGCTTCTCGTCGACCGTATTGTAATACGTCATGGTGACGACGACCAGATGGCACGGATCTCAGAGTCTGTCCAAACAGCTTTCTTCGAGGGCCGTGGAAGTTGCATGGTGATGGCGATCTCTGACGACGATTCTGTACAGTCGTCGGAATACCGTTTCTCCAATCGCTTCGAGGCGGACGGTATATCTTTTGAGAAGCCTAACCCTAATTTCTTTAGTTTCAACAATCCTTATGGTGCATGCCCACGATGCCAAGGCTATGGCAGTGTCATAGGAATTGATGAAGACATAGTGGTCCCGAACAAACAGTTGTCTGTATACGACGGTGCAATTGTCTGTTGGCGTGGAGAAAAGATGTCGGAATGGAAACAATATTTTATTCGACTGTCATCAAAATACAATTTTCCTATACATACTCCTTATTGCGAACTTACTAAGCAAGAACTGGATTTCTTGTGGAACGGCGATGGGAAACAAGTTTCAATAGGTGCTAACGGTATGTATACCAACTATCCCGGCATTAACGGATTTTTCAATTGGATAGAGTCTCAGGCATACAAGATTCAGTATCGTGTGATGCTTGCCCGTTACCGCGGTAAGACCACATGCCCTGAATGCAAGGGCACACGCCTTCGCCCTGATGCCAATTATGTGAAGGTGTGCGGCAAGTCTATCTCTGAATTGGCAGATATGTCGGTTAAGGATTTGGCCAATTTCCTGGATAATATGGAACTGACCGACTATGAGCGTAAACTTACAGAGAGAATCACCAAGGAACTCCACAATCGCGTTGGTTATCTCATGGAAGTGGGCCTCGGCTATTTGACTCTCAGCCGATTGTCTAATACTCTGAGTGGGGGAGAATCGCAGCGTATCAACCTCGCCACATCTCTGGGTAGTTCACTGGTGGGGTCGATGTATATTCTCGACGAACCTTCTATAGGCTTGCATTCCCGTGATACTGACAGGCTGATAGCAGTTCTCAAGAACTTGCGGGATATTGGCAACACGGTGATTGTCGTCGAGCATGACGAGGAGATTATACGTGCTGCAGACTATATTATAGATATTGGACCCGGTGCAGGACGCCTTGGCGGAGAGGTGGTGATGGAATTGTCAAACAATGGTAATGGTATTGACAACAACTGCATTCAAAATTCTAAGTTCAATATTCAGAATTCCCTCACGGCACAGTATCTTTTGGGGTTGCGTTCGATAGCTGTTCCAAAGAGTCGAAGGCTGTGGCGTGACAGGATTTCACTGCATGGAGCTTACTGTAATAATTTGAAAAATATTGATGTCGATTTTCCACTCAATGTCTTTACCGTTGTTACGGGAGTGTCAGGCTCTGGCAAGACAAGCATTGTGAAATATGTCCTCTATGATATTCTTTCGAAACGTTTCGACGGCAATAATGAATATGTGGGGAAATGCCGCTCCGTATCTGGCGATTTGACAAGAATAACAGGCGTTGAGATGGTGGACCAAAACCCCATAGGACGCTCCTCGCGTAGCAACCCTGCAACTTATATCAAGGCTTATGACGAGATACGTCAACTGTATGCCATGCAGCCGTTGGCTAAGACACGTGGCTACAAGGCTGGCTATTTCTCGTTTAATGTCGAGGGTGGTCGTTGTGAGGCTTGCCAAGGTGAAGGGTATGTTACCATAGGTATGCAGTTTATGGCTGATGTCCATCTCGTTTGTGAGGAATGTCATGGTACACGTTTCCAAAGCGAGACGTTGGAGGTTATGTATCACGGGAAGAATGTCAGCGATGTCTTGGATATGACTGTCGATCAGGCAGTGGAATTTTTCAGTCCTGCCGAGGCTGAACAACAATACAAAATGGAATGTCAGCAGATTGTCGACAGGCTACAACCCTTGCAGGCTGTAGGTCTCGGATATCTGAAACTGGGACAGAGCTCCAGCTCTCTCAGTGGCGGCGAGGCACAGCGTATCAAACTTGCATCGTTTCTCGTCAGGGGTAGAAATGAGAAACCGCTACTTTTCATTTTTGACGAACCTTCCACAGGCTTGCATTTCCACGATATTCAGAAACTATTGACGTCGTTTGCTACTCTTGTCGAAAATGGACATAGTGTCGTCGTGATAGAACATCACCCCGATATTATCAAGCAGGCTGATTGGGTAATTGATATGGGACCTGAAGGCGGTGACGAAGGCGGAAAAGTTGTCTTTGCAGGCACTCCGGAAAAATTGCTCCAATGCAAGGATTCATATACTGCGAAGTTCTTGAAACAAAAATTCGAATAAAGTCTTGACTGAAGATGGATAAAGAAAAACATACTGTTGACAATGCAGATATAAAATCAATACGCCGTGCGGCAAATATAGGTCTTTATGGAACTTTGTTGTTGTCGGCATTGACTGTCATGGAATATTATCTCGCCAAATATGTATGGATAAGGGAAATAACGTCGAATGAATATACTCGTCATCTGCTGCTTACAATAGGCCTGGTAATGGCTGTGTTGGATATCTCCATGGTTTTGCTGACTTTGCGTAGACAGATACCACGTCTGCGTCAACTTGACGAGCGTGAAGAGAAACTTGGGAAATACAGACAATTGGTTCGCTCGGTGTATTTCTCAACACTTTTTGTGGTCTTCATTGTTTGTGCCGTAGTTATACTCAGCCGTGAGAATACATTGATTATGTTGTTGATGTTACTGTTTGTGATGCTTGCTCTGAATTACCCGAACATGTATAAAATGAAAACAGATTTGGGTATGAACGACGATGATATGTCTGAACTTTTTGGTGACCAGTATATCAAGGGAGGGTCTCAGAATGAGTAATGTCGTGTCGGATACCATTTGTGCCATAAGCACTCCCGCCGGTGTCGGGGGGTTGGCAGTCTTGCGTCTGTCGGGCCATGATGCCAAAAGATTGGCAGAGAAATGTCTGCGTACTACATCAGGTAGACGGGTTGTTTTGTCTGACCGTCATGCGGCTTTCTCATATTTTTATACTGATGTTTTTGACGACAATACAGAACCGTGTCATCTGCTTGATGAGGTTGTGGCCATCTATTTTGCGGCCCCGCACTCATACACAGGCGAGGATGTTGTGGAATTGTCGTGTCATGGCTCTCTTTATGTGCAGCAATGTATGCTGCAGCATTTCGTGACTCTTGGAGCACGTATTGCTGAACCGGGAGAATTTACTCAGCGAGCCTTCCTTAATGGACGTATGGACCTCTCTCAGGCTGAGGCGGTGGCTGATCTAATTGACTCTCGTTCTCAGTCTGCACATGGCCTCGCAATAAGTCAGATGCGGGGAGGCTATGCTGAAGAACTCGAACAACTGAGACAGAGTTTTATTGAACTCGCGGCTCTCTTGGAACTGGAATTGGACTTTAGCGATGAAGACGTGGAATTTGCAAAGCGTGAACAGTTGAAGTCTATGGTGGCATTGTTGACTTCCAAAGTTCAGGGTCTTGTCGATTCTTTCAGTATGGGCAATGCATTGAAGAACGGTGTCCCTGTGGCTATTGTGGGTAGACCCAATGTCGGTAAATCCACGTTGCTCAATACCTTGTTAAATGAGGACCGCGCCATCGTCAGCGACGTGGCAGGTACTACGCGTGATACTGTCGAGGAACAGTTTGTGATTGAGGGCATCATGTTCCGTCTTATTGACACTGCCGGAATACGCCACACTGACAACACCATAGAGCAAGCAGGCATAGCTCGTTCACGAAAAGCGATAGGACAAGCTGCTATTGTGCTGTATCTATTTGATGCTAAAGATGATGCAAAAAGTGTTTCGGGTCAGATTGCAGAACTCGAATCTATGTCGGATTTAAACGGCAAGTCGGTTTTCCTTTTGAGAAACAAGATGGATATTGCTTTGGGAAATGAGTTCTCTTTCCCTGATGGGAAATATATGGGAATCAATATTTCCGCTAAAAAGGGAGATAATATTGAGACTTTGCGTCGGGGAATGGTTGATGCTGCTCGTCAGGGTAGGTGTGACACTGATGTTATGCTGACAAATGCACGTCACTATGAAGCTATGACGCATATTCTTTCTGCCCTCGAAGAGGTACGTAAAGGATTGGAGGTTGATCTTACGCCGGATCTCCTGGTCATTGATATACGTGACGCACTTTACCATTTGGGTACAATTACAGGCAAAGTTACATCTGACGAAGTCCTTTCGTCAATCTTCAGCCGTTTCTGTATTGGGAAATAATAAATGGCTTTACTATGCCCTTCTCATTTCCTAATTAACGAACTGACGAATTAACGAATTAACAAATTAACGAACTGACGAATTAACGAATTAACAAATTAACGAATTAACAAATTAACAAATTGACAAATTCTATTGGTTCGCGTATTGCACCACTTCGTCGTGGAAGAACTCAAGCTTTATGCCTGCCTGACGAAGCATCTCTTCGCTCTCCTGTCCGCAGTGGTACTTGTATTCACATACAACCCGTTTTATGCCGCAGTTGATGATGAGCATCGCACAGGTACGGCAGGGAGTCATACGACAGTAGAGTGTGGCACCGTCGAGGGCGATGCCGCGACGTGCTGCCTGACAGATGGCGTTCTGTTCGGCATGGACAGTGCGTACGCAGTGGTTGCTTATAGTTCCGTCTGGATTGATGGTTTTGTGAAAGAGATGACCTACCTCATCACAGTGCGGAAGCCCTGTCGGTGACCCAACATAGCCGGTAACCAAAAGCTGACGGTCTTTAACTATCACACATCCTGAGCGACCACGGTCACAGGTGGCACGCTTGGCAGCGGTGTCGGCCAATTCCATGAAGTATTCGTCCCATGATGGACGGTGGTAAGTTATTTTTTGCAGAACGGCCTCCACTTGTTTATGCAAGTCTTCTATAGTGCCACCGTTGTCGAATCGGAAGTCGGCCTCACGTATGCACACTCCAAGGTTCTGTTTGTTGGGGTCTGTGTTGTCCATCTCACGTTGCTCGTTGGCAATGAAAGTCTCATAGTCGATATGGTCCGTCTCGCTTCCACGCAGTACGGCACGTTCATAACGCACTTTCGGGTCGGCATCGACAGCAAACAGGTAAAAATTGGGTTTGCCGCGCAGGGCACTGACTTCACCGGGCGTACGGACACTCTCTATGATACAGTTGCAACCAGAGGCGGAAGCCTGCTCGTAAAGTTGTTCCACAATCCAAGATGGGGTATGATGTGCCCTGAGATCGTTGCCAACCATGGTCATGGTGTCTCTGTTCACTTCTAATCCACGTCTCTTGATTTCCTCTGTTATGAATGCACGTACCGAATAGTGTACAAAACCTCTGTTTTTTACAAGATAGTCAACAATTGTGCCTTTTCCGGCACCAAGTGTACCTGTTATTCCGATGGTTATCATTCTCCTTGATATATTATATTATAAAATGCTTATACGTTTTTTTGTTTTTTTTGTTCCATTTTTTTTCTGGTGTTCAATATATGCAATATTATGTATATCCTGACGTTTCTTCTTTATGCTTACGGTCAGACATATACGCCATTGGTATGAGCCACGTTTGCCACATATGCTGTTTATTGACGGGCTCTATGCGGGTAATATGCAGAGCGACGAGCTCCGCATGGAGATTCCAGCAGGCTCGTATGATCTGCGTGTTCAGTTCGGCGGTCGTCTGCCGATAGGGAAAAACGGTAGGAGTATAGACTTGTCCCTGTCGGCTACGCAAAAGGTGGAAATACCGAGAGGAAAGGATGTTACAGTGTCGTTTCATGACCGTGAACGACTTTGGAATATCTTGTTTGATATTGACTTGGTGGTTTGGATAGTATCGTTATTTGTCGTAATGCCTCCAATCTACAAGATTCTGTCTGACTCGTTCTTTGTAATATGGATAGTTCGTTTGATATTGATTCGCAAGCACTATTATTCTATTAAGACCTGAGTTATGCCGCAATTCTCAAAAAAAAGATGTTTAGGGATGAGCCTTTTGAAAATGTAAATAATATAAAACAGGAGTACCGCGGTACTCCTGTTTTATCAAAAGGTGTAGCGCTTTTAGCACTTGTATTTATAATCCAATTTCGATAGTTCTTCGTTAGCTTTGACGATTTTTTTCTTAAGGCCTGTTTTGTATGCTGTGAGTCTCTCCATAAGAGCGACGTCGCTTTGTGCAAGGATTTGCATGGCGAGTATTGCAGCATTTTGTGCTCCGTTTATGGCTACTGTGGCAACGGGTATTCCTGGAGGCATCTGCATGATGGCAAAAGTGGCGTCGAGACCTTCAAGGACACTGCCTTTAATAGGCACTCCGATGACAGGAAGAACTGTCTCTGCGGCAATAACACCAGGCAATGCGGCTGCCATGCCGGCACCGGCGATGATGACCTTGATACCGCGACCTTGAGCGTTGCGGGCAAAGTCGGAGACTTCTGCAGGGGTGCGATGAGCGGAAAGGGCGTTAACCTCAAAAGGTATCTCCATTTCCTCGAAAAATTGGCATGCTTTCTCCATGACTGGCAGGTCACTGGTGCTGCCCATGATGATACTAACAAGAGGAGTCATTGTTGTATTGTTTTTTATAGGTGAATATTTTTTTTTGCTGAGTGTCATGTGGGGAGGACGATTTGCTTGTCTTTCGGGATATCCAGAAACCCACTGCAAGTATTGCTGCAGAAAAGGCCAGAAATATCAGTCCTGCTCCCAGCAGAGCCAAAGGAGGGCCTCCGGTGGGGTTGCCAGGTATGAACAAGATGATTGCAAAAAAGCAGAGAATAAAAACCCAGACGATAGCACATACCAGAATGCGCCAAAATGTGCTCCAGAAACGATAGCCGAACAACTGACGATAAGCTATGTAATAATATAGAGGAATAAGCAATACAATAAATTCAATATGCAAAAAGCGTTCAGATAACTCGGCCAGCAATATGCATATTAGCATCAGTGTGCTCATAAAGAGCTGAATGAATATGCTTTCGGGAAGTGTGTGGTGCGTGTAGTGGGGTGCATAATGGAAAAGAATCCATGTAGGGATAATCATTGCCATAGTTGCAGTCATCATTCCCCAGGCGGGATGTTCCGACAACCATGTAAGCAAATACACAAAAACGGGTGCTACGCCGTCACCCACTACTGAAACATTATTCTCTGATCCAAGCAGATGCATGATTATGACATAGATTATCGCCACGGCAAAAAGCGTGTTTGTAGGAGGGTGGCATACCTGTTTGTGACCGCTGATGTAGTCTCTTATAAGATAGCCGGGACGCCATAGCAGTTGCCATAAAGTCGTGGGCAGCGAGCGTGAATCCATATTCCAGATGCGTGTAATACCTTGCCATACCGATCGCCATGTAATACGGTCGTCGCTGAAGTTTTGTCCGCAGATAGGACAGAAGTTGCCGTTGAACTCATAGCCGCAGTTGGAACAGCAATGGTTGCCGAGGTCTTGGTAGGAATAGCTGCGGGGCGTTTTCTGCCAAGAACGGAAACGGGCTATGACTTCTTTTATATGCATTTTAGAATATCATGCTTAACAGTACATACAGCCAATGGGCTGCGATGCCGGCACAAAGACCTCCGATTGTGTGTGCTCCAATGGCTTTGCCTATGAGTTTACGATAGCCGAGAGAGTCGAGCATGGCTGTATGTGTGCTCAGATATCCACTCCAACACATTCCCATTGCTGTGAAGACAGCTATGGCGTTGGAGTTGATAATGCCGGTCTCAATAAACTGGGGGACGAGACCAAGGGCTGCTCCTACAGCACCGAGGGCTGTGATGGGGAATGCCACGAGTTCTCCGCTCGTGAAGCCGAACAGCCAGTCGAAGATGAAATTGATTTTGTCGGCAAGCCACGGTATTACGGGGACACCCTCGTAGGCGGCACCTGTGTATCCTCCAGCGGGATGACTGAAGGTGAGCATCATAACAATGGTAGAGATGCAAAGCACTCCGGGGATGATGGCTAATCCAATATCCACTCCGCTTTTGCCGCCGTCAAGCAGAGAATTGAGGAATCTCTGAAAAGTGCTTCCTTCGCTTTTAAACGTGATTTCCTGTTCATTACCGTCTTGACCCAAGTCTACTGGCTCGTCCATCTCAGGGAACGACTTCAGAGTGAAGCGTTGCATCAGACGGGTCGATACAACGCTGCCTATGATGGCACCGGCAATTCCAACTAGAGCACCGCTACCGTAGCCTTTGCCGGTCATGAAAGCCAGAACGACAAGTCCCATGCCAAAGGCCGTACCGAAATTGGTAAGCGATACAAGTTGGTATTTCTTGAAGTATCTAGAGAAGTTTTTGTCTTTCGCTAAGGAAATGATAGCAGGATTGTCGCTGAGGAAAGTCATAAGAGCTCCAAGGGCTGCAACACCTGGCAGGTTGTATAGTGGCTTCATGAATGGACGTAGAATATTCTCCATCAAA
The DNA here is from genome assembly GCA_017613375.1 of Bacteroidales bacterium. Classification (GTDB taxonomy): domain Bacteria; phylum Bacteroidota; class Bacteroidia; order Bacteroidales; family P3; genus Colimorpha. Next base: position 17,511 of record JAGADZ010000014.1, read on the forward strand.
CGTACAACACCGAATTCGGTAAGCAGGCGACTGACGGCACCCATCAGCACACATATTGCCATGATATAGAACACTGTCTCCAGAAGCAACTTGTAGGCTGTCTGCATAAAGGTGTTCAACATATTTGGCAGGGTCATCTTGTAGGCCAAAAACCAGAAAAACCCGATGAAGATTGTTAGGAAAACAATGGCCTCGAAACTTCTTTTGGTGGTGAATTTCAAGGTGAGTTTAAACCTATTCTCTATACGTTTGAACAATGATTCGACAATGTGTGCGTATTCGGTTGTCTTTTTTCTTGGGGAATTCATGACGATGAGTTTTTCTATTACGTTATTTTACATTCCACGCTCCATAAACATACGGTGGATGTTCATATGCCATGTGATACCTATGTTGGCAGTGAGGGTGTTCGTTTTACTGATTTCGTTGCCAGCGGCATTTTCAACGCGGTTGTCGCGATTGGCAATGAAGCCGTGAAGTCGTACATCTTTACAAAATGAGGGATTGTATTCAAAACCTATACCATATGTCAGATGGCTGTTGCCAGACGAAATCAAACAGTCTAACTCGTCGACGCTGTTGAAGTCTGCTTCGGAATGGTTCTGCTCGTAGGCTCCTTTGGCAAAGATATTTATGTCGTCGCTGATATGTACGTTAAGACAACTGACGATGGCAAAATTCTTGCCCCAATCGTCCTTGGCAAGGGCATGGTGGATAAGGTCTACATAGATGTCCCATTTGTCATATTGTAATTTGTGACCCAATGCAATGTAGTTCATGTATCCGTGATCTGGACGCTCAAACATGTTGACAGAGTAGAGGGTCTTGAAATGCCCGAATGTCCCTGTCCAGAAAAGGCTGTAAGCAAGCAGACCACTACGCCATTCGGCACCTGTCGGCATGCCGAGAGAGGCACCGTAGTACACCGAAGGTGAATTGGCTATCTGTGCTAATAGCATCTGGTTGCCGTCATTGCTTTTGAACGCTGCCGCGACTCCAAGTTGAAAACAATAGAAGTTGTCCCAGTAATTGGTGCTGAAAAGCACATCGATGGGGGCTGCGTCGTATTCGAAGCCTCCTACCGCCAAAGCATCTTTACCGAGACGGAACATCCAGTTTTTGTTGGGACGATAGTTGAGATAAAGGAAATCGGTGTTGTCAAACAACGATATGGTACCGGCATTGGCAACAATGCGCTGACGGAAAAGGTAGCTGAACTTTTCACCAAGGTCGCCACCGACGACGAAATTGAAGTATTTACCATGGAAACCATAGGGATTACTAATCGTATCGTTATGGTTTATGTGCATATAATCAAAGTCGGCACGAGCTTCAAGACTGACTTGTGTGAATACGGGAGAGAGGACGACCTGGCACTTGGCACTGCCTGCGAAAAACAATATGGCAGCAAAAAATAATGAACGTGTTAGAAGTTTTGTTTTCAACTTATTATTATGTATTTATTTTTTAATTCTTTTTTGCAAATTTACATAAGTTTGTATGAATGACAAAAAAAATAAAGAAAAAAAGCGTCGGAACTCAAAAAAAATACTACCTTTGCATTGTTGAAAAATACAATAATTTTACATAAAATGAAAGTAATCAGTAAGTTATTTGCTTTGTCGGCATTTGTTTTAGCCGGTTTTTGCGCTCAGGCACAGTTTTCTCATCTTGAGCAGTCTATATTTATGAATGTTAATATGCCTATGGCAGAATTCAATAACCGTGTCAGTCCGGTGTCAATACCTCTTTACAAGGATAATATGGGTAAAGAGGCAACTGTCGGCTTCGGCCTTGGCTATCGCATAAGCTATCGTTTTGATGTCGGATTCGGTGAGGTTTCTCCTTATTTTCATGCTGATTTTCAGTGGAACCAACTGCGTGGTGAATACCGCGATGCTTTCACTCAGGCCTCGAGCAGTATACCGAATTATTTCAATGTGCCTATCTATATCGGCGTTAACTACCGTTATCAAGTGACAGAGGTCTTCACTCCGTTTGGCGAGATTGGCTTTGGTCCGGATTTCTTTTTTGTCACCAAGGAAGGCAACACTTCGGCATACCCCTCAATCCGCTATAAGATGTCTACAGCTTTGGCATGGCAACTCGGAGCTGGTTGCTTCTTCGGTCCACGCGTAAGCGCAAGCCTGCATTACAGCGGTTACGGCAAGCATGTCATGGCTTACACTAAAGGAACCATCGAAAAACTCAATGATGCAGGTCTACCGAACAATACCAGTGTTGTTCAACGCAATATCGGCGTTCTCAGCCTACGTGTAGGATTCCACTTCTAAATGGGATTTGGAAAGATGAAATATTCGGGAAGCCAATTTCGGTTTCCCGTTTTTTTTTTTGAAGCTGTCTGTCAAGATGGAATATCCATGCGGTACTCCTTGTGAGGCTTACCAAGTGAATTCGACTTCAGGACCGTCGAGTATCTGTAGTTTCATCTTTGTGCCTGCAGGAGGCAGTTCCATAGCGTCAGTGTCTGGATTATAACGCCGCAGCCATTCGCTTTCAATAGGTATGGCGAGGTGTACTCTTCTCTCAAGAAGATCAAGCCTGTTTGTCTGTATTGCCACTAACTGACGTCTGGGTCCTTGGTCGTTATCGTCGTCAATAAGGTAAATTTGTGTAACTTCTTTGCCGTTTCCAAGAACACATCGGTTGTCAATACTGTCAAGAATCAATATGCAATGCATTGCCATCGTTGCACGATCGAAGGATACACTGTCGTAGTGGAAATGGCTGTACGACAGTCCATATCCGAAAGGATAAAGAGGCTCTTCCGTCATGTAACGATAGGTGCGGCCGTGCATATCGTAGTCTGAAAAATCAGGCAGTTGCGATGTGGCGCGGTAAAAAGTCACTGGTAGACGACCAAAGCTGTTGGCATAGCCGAAAACAGTATTTGTGACGGCTTTCCCCATATCTTGTCCACCGTACCAGGCCACAAGAATGGCATCAACATCGTCAACAACATCCTGTAGTGCAATTGCACTGCCAGTGCAGAGAATCAATACAATAGGCTTGTCGGTATGGCTACGTATTTTTTTTATCATCCGTCGTTGTACGTCAGGGAGTTCGATGGAGGTACGGTCACCGCGGTAGAACCCTGGCAAGTCGACCTGTAACTCCTCGCCTTCAAGTGCAGGGGAGAGCCCTCCAACAAAAAAGACAACATCGCTTTGCTCAATATTCTCCCAGAAATTAGCGGGGAGATGATAGTTCTCGTCGACCAAATGACAGGCTGTGTCACTGTATAATTTAAACACATCGGCTGTGTCGTAGAGGGGGTTGCCATCATCGCCCTCAAAGGTTTCGTTGGCAAAATTCAGAGCTATCTCTCGTTCGCTTTTGAAGGCTTGTTCTATAGTTATCATATATGGTGGTGTCCCATTGTAGTTGCCTAAGGCCATGGCGGAGTCGGCAATATTTGGACCTACTATGGCTATGTGACGCATTTCTTGCATTGCGATCGGCAGAACACCATTGTTTTTGAGCATAACGATGCTGCTTTGTGCAACTTCCACAGGCGTTTCAATCCAGCTGCCGGTGTGTAGTTGGAATACTTCGGGATTGATACGGAACCGTGTGCTCAGAACACGACGTAGATGTTCGTCAATCTGCTTTTCTGTTATGTATCCTGAATCTACGGCTATACGGAGTGCTTGAAGCCCCGAACCGCATTCCAAATCCACTTCTGAGCCAAAAGCGGCTGCTGCCGCAGCTGTAGCTGTGGGATGTGTGCGGTGGCGTATTATCACGGTGTCTGGCTCCCAGCAATCGTTGAGGGCCCAACAGTCTGTTACAAGTATGCCGTCATATTCCCACCTGTTGCGCAATATGTCGACAAGCAGATGTCGGTTTGTGCAGCAGGGCTCTCCGTTCAGTCTGTTGTATGCACACATTACCTGCTGTACGTTACTGTGTCGTATGATATACTCAAATGCCGCAAGATAGGTGGTCCACAAATCACGGTTGCTGATAATGGCATCAAAATGGTGACGTGCTCCTTCGGGTCCGCTGTGTACGGCAAGGTGTTTCAGACACGCCGCAGTGAGTAGGTATCTGTCTCCATCAGGGCCGTTGTATTCAGGAACAGTCCTTCGATGTGTACCTTGAAGGCCATTTACGGCGGATAGTCCCATGTGTGCTGTCAGATACGGGTCTTCTCCAAAAGTCTCCATTCCACGGCCCCACCGGGGATCTCTGAAAATATTGATATTTGGGGTGAAAAAAGTCAGCCCGGTGTTATCTCCGAATAGTTCGGCTTGAGAAGATTGCCGGTTTTTCATTACGGCTTCATCGGCAATTGTAGAATAGACACTCTCAATCTGCTCGGGATCGAATGTCGCTGCCAAAGCAATAGGCATCGGATATACCGTGGCAATGCCGTTTCGTGCCACACCATGCAGAGCCTCGTTCCACCAACTGTAGGGTTTTATTCCAAGCCTCTCTATTGCTGGATTTTGGTGCTCAAGTAAACTGAGTTTCTCGTCCAATGTGAGTCTTGATATCAAATCTGCCACATACTCATCCAGAGACTGCCTTTTTTGTTTGTAATATGGCGGCTCTTGTGCACTAACCAGACAATAGACTGTTATAAGAATTGTAAAGATAAAAAGACGTTTCATTATGAGGACTTCGTTTGTGCTTTGTAAACGTGTTTCTAAAAGTTATATTGCGTTGAAATATAATAAAAAAAAAAGGAATGTCATAGGCATTCCTTTTTTTTATTGTTGGATGAAGTCCTGATTATAGATTCTTTGCATACTCGATGAAGCCGTCCATCTGGCTCTTGAATAAGCTTTCCGAGTAGTCGTCTTTCACTTTCTGGAAGCATTCAATGGCTTTCTGGGGCTGGTTGTCCATCAGATAAACCATGCCGGCTTTGAACAGTGCGAATGGAGCCGTTATTGGATTGTCATCCATGGCTGCGGCTTTTTTGTAATGCTTCAATGCTGCGGAGGTGTTGCCCAGTTCTATTTCGGCATCACCTTTCATCATCTCGTTCATTATAGGAGTCAACTGGTCATTGCCGTTGTATTTGTCGAAATATTTCAGAGCTTCTTTGTATTGTCCGAGACGGAGATAGCATATACCTGCCTCATATTTTGCACGTTTGCCGGCTTTTGTTGAGCCATAGTTCTTTATTACATCAAGCAGTCCTGTGCCGTAGATACCTGTACTGGTGCTGTCTCCATAGAGAGCCATTTGGAAGTTTCCTTGTGCCATATATTGTTCAGCGGCATACATGGCTTGGTTTGCTTTCTCTTGACGCGGTTCAACGATGAATTTTCTGATTCCGAAGAAAGCAAGAATGATGATTACAATCGCCGAGACAACAATTAAAATCATGTTCTTGTTTTTTTCGATAAACATCTCACTCTTAGAAACAAAACTGACGTTCTCAGTGCTCTTTTCTTCTATGTTTTTTTCCATTTTGTATGTGATATTTTCTGTTTTTTTATTCCAAATTTGAGTTTGCAAAAATAGTTATTTTTTTTCTTATGGAAGAAAATATTTTTGTTTTATTATTTGGAATAGACTTGGTGCTAAAAAATGGCATAATGTAAATGTCGGAAATACATGGATTTATGGAAATAGTTAAAAATATTTTAGAAAAAAATTTTTTTTATGGTGAAAAATGTTTATTTTTGCATTTTATAAATTAGTAAAATATAGGCATATGAATACAAATACCAAGTATCTGGGAATTGATATTGAAAGTCCCATCGTGGCCGGTAGTTGTGGTCTTACCAACGATATAGAGAATCTGAAAAAACTTGAGTCCGCAGGTGCGGGGGCAATTGTGATAAAATCTGTCTTTGAAGAACAAATAATTTATGATATTAAGCACAGTCTTAATGTTATGGCTCCTACCGACAACTACGGCATGAGTTACGAATATATCGCAGCCCATGTGGCGGATGATTCTCTAAAAAAACATTTTGACCTTATTTCTGAAGCGAAAAAGGCTCTTCATATCCCTATTATTGGAAGCATCAACTGCTACTCGTTTGAGAACTGGATGACTTATACTAAACGTTTCCAGGATGCAGGCTGTGATGCCCTCGAACTAAATCTTGCTATTCTGCCTTATGAGACCTCGACATCGTATGAGGATGTCGACAGGCTTTTTTCTGATATTATCAATACTTTGAAGAAGTCGGTTTCAATACCGGTATCCATCAAGGTTGGCACTAACTTTACCGACATGGCAAACTTCATGCAGCGTATTTCGTGGATGGGTATTGACGGTATTACGATGTTCAATAAACCTATAAATGTCGACATTGATGTGGATACTTTGCAGCTGAAGCACGCTCCCTCTCTCTCGTCACCCGATGAGATATACAATACTCTCCGTTGGATAGCGATTCTTAGCAAGAAAGTTCGCTGTGACATATCTGCTTCGACAGGTGTCCATACAGCCGAGGATGTGGTTAAACTCTTGCTTGCTGGTGCAGGCACGGTTCAGGTCGTTTCATGCCTATACAAGAATGGTGTGGAATATATGCGTAACCTCAACGAGGGTTTGCGTGCTTGGATGGAGGGCAAGGGTTATGAGTCTTTGAATGACTTCAAAGGCAAACTTGCCGTAAAACAAGGAGAACAGGCTTCATTGTTCTTCCGTACACAGTTCATGAAACATTTCGCTCAAATATAATTCCGGATAGATTTAGTTCTTCTCTATCAAAACACCCCTGTCATGACAGTAACTAGATTATTTGACTTGCCAGCTTACCGTGCAGAGATACAACCCGAGAGAGCTGCTTTCATTGCTAAATACGATGGGGAATGGCGTAAGATTTCTCCACAGAAATATATTGAACAGGTCAATTTGTTGAGCTATGCCTTGCTTGCTCTTGGTTTGCAACGAGGTGACAAGGTGGCTCTGGTTTCGTCTGATCGCCCAGAATGGAACTATGTGGACATGGCTTCCCAACAGGCAGGATTGGTCCCGGTACCAGTGTTTCCAACTATCAGCTCTTCGGATTATTCTTTCATTTTCGATAACTGCGAGGCGAAAATTCTTTTTATCGACAGTTTTGAACTGCTGTCGAAAATCAAGGATATTTTCCGGAATCTCCATTGTCTTGAGTATGTATGCTTGATGAAGGAGGATGCCCGTTTCCAGTCTTTCGTTGATACTGTTGGATTGAAAGGGTTTACGTTCAGTCAAATGATGGACAAAGGTCGTGCCAATGCTGTACCTGATAAACTGAGCGCAATAAAAGAATCTATTTCTTCCGACGATTTGGCTACAATCATCTATACGAGCGGCACCAGTGGTTCTCCAAAGGGTGTCATGTTGTGCCATAGGAATATCCTTACAAGCATCAATGGCGTAAAGATGACGCCAAAGCCTTTCTATACAAGAGCCATGTGTTTCCTTCCTTTGTGTCATATCTATGAGCGTATGATGAATTATCTCTACCAGTTTATGGGTTATGAGATTTATTACGCTGAGAGTATCGCAAAAGTGGCTGACAATATGAAAATTGCCAAGCCATACATGATGACGGCGGTGCCTCGTTTCATAGAGAAAATGTATGACGCAATCTATCGTAACGGACAGAAAATGAAGGGTCTTAAAAAGAAGATTTTCTTCAGTTCCCTTGATTTGGCAATGAAGTATGATCTGGAACACAATTCGTGGTGGTTCAACGTTAAACGCTTCTTTGCCAACAAACTTGTCTATTCGAAGATAAAAGAAAATTTCGGGGGATGCCTTGAGATGTTCGTCTCTGGCGGTTCGGCTGTACAACCTCGTCTTGTCAGATTTTTCACTTGTGTGGGTATGGATATTTATGAGGGTTACGGAATGACAGAGGCTGCCCCTGTGATCGCCGTCAGCTCGGCGTTGCCGCATGGCCGCAAGCCTGGTACAGCGGGATTTCCGTTGCCAGGTACTGAGGTGAAGATTTTGCCTGATACGGGAGAAATTGTATGTCGCGGACCCCATGTGATGATGGGGTACTACAAGTCTCCGGAACTCACCGCAGAAGTGGTGGATGCCGAAGGATGGCTTCATACAGGTGATACAGGTGTGTTTGAACCTCAAGGACAGCTACGTATTACTGGTAGGACCAAGACGATGTTCAAGACCTCTATGGGTAAGTATGTCAATCCAGAGGTGATGGAAGAGAAGTTTAAGGAGTCACCGTTTATTCTTGATATGATGGTTGTCGGAGAGAACCAGAAATTCGCCGCTGCAATCATCCTGCCAGATTTCGATTTTTTAAAGGAATGGCAGGTACGTCACGGTATTTTTTGTGAGACGCATCAGGAAATGCTGGATGACATTCAAACACAAGAACGATATAAACGTGTCGTGGAAAAGTATAACAAACTTTTCGGCGATACAGAACAAATCAAACGATATAAGATTGTTAATGATACGTGGACCGAGGCCAACGGCTGTATGACCCCGACATTGAAGATTAAACGTAAGGTTATCGAAACACGTTGTGCGGCAGAGATTGAAAGTTTGTTTAAGTGATGAATAATAATCGGACTCTTCTCCCTCAGGGGTGTGGGGTCCCAGAATAACTACTATTATATGGAGGAAAAAAACACTTCTTTTTTTCGTTTCGAAGACCTTCGAATCTATGGCAAAGCTGTTGACTACAGCAAATGGCTAATCTCGGTGCTCCAGGACCCAAGAACTGAGGGTGAGAAAAGTCTCTGCTCTGCATTTGTGAATTCGGCTATAGACATTGCTTTGAATATCGCCGAAGGCTCGTCACGAAGCAAGAGCCAGTTCGACCATTACTTAAAGATTGCTAAATCGGCTATCAGGGAATGCATTACGTTCACTGCTATTGCTAAGGGGTCAGGATTGCTGTCAGAGTCCGACAGTGAACATTCTCGTGAACTCTTGATGGAACAGACGCGTATGATTGGTGCGTTGATTATTTCGTTACAGCGCGGTAGCCGCCGTCGTGACGATTCAGAGTCCATGGGTGGCAACGAAGAAACGGGTTTCGATACAATGTCTCCTGACTTCGAAGACACTATCGACGATCTTGGAAATTGACGGGTGCACCGTTTGAGATGTCGGTCGTTATGACTGCACCTCTATTATAGCCGGCAAGTATTTAAAAGTCGGTTTCACTTTTGGGGTTACTCAGAAAGTGTTTTGTTTTGTATTTATTAATAGTTGAAAATATGTATCCTAATCTGCCTCAGCTGCACCACATAGATGGTGGAAACTTCTTCCTCATCGCAGGCCCCTGTGTTATTGAAGATGAGAAAATGCCGTTTCAAATAGCGGAACAGTTACTTGAAATAACTGATAAACTACATATTCCATTTGCTTTCAAGGCTTCATACCGCAAAGCAAACAGGTCGCGTGTCGATTCGTTTACTGGTATAGGAGATTGGGAAGGTCTTGAAATATTAGGAAAAATTCGAGAACGATACAACATCCCGGTGGTTACCGACATCCATAACGAGACTGAGGCTGCAACGGCGGCACAGTTTGTCGATGTGCTTCAGATACCTGCATTCCTGAGCCGACAGACTTCTCTCTTGGCAGCGGCAGCAGAGACTGGACGTGTGGTCAATGTGAAGAAAGGTCAGTTCCTATCACCGGAGGCAATGACACATGCTGTCAACAAGATTAAATACTACGGAGGAGAGAAGATTATGCTGACAGAGCGTGGGACGACATTCGGATACGAGGACCTTGTGGTTGATTTCCGCAGCATTCCAATAATGAAGCGTAATAATGTCCCTGTCGTGGTTGATATCACCCATTCTCTACAGAAACCAAACCAACCATCAGGTATTAGTGGCGGCAATCCCGAAATGATAGAGACAATCGGTCGTGCTGCTGTCGCCAACTGTTGCGACGGAATTTTCTTGGAGACCCATCCTGATCCAAAAAATGCCAAGTCCGATGGAGCAAATATGCTTCCTCTGAGATTGGTAGAAGAGCTCCTTGCAAAACTTGTGAAACTTTATTCGGTGGCTCGCGATTTATAACATTTTCTATTAAAATAGTTTACTGTTCTTATGCAACTAAATCTTACTAAGCCAATTGTCTTTTTCGATTTGGAGACAACAGGTGTGCAGGTCGGATCTGATCGTATTGTCCAGATCTGTCTACTGAAAATAATGCCCGATGGGAGTGAGTCGGAGATGACTTCGCTCGTCCGCCCAGTTGATGACAAGGGTAACACAATGCGTATCCCGGCGGAATCGGTTTCGATACACCATATCACAGATGAGATGGTCGCAGACCAACGCAGTTTCCCGGAGATGGCCCATGATATTGCAGACTTTATCGGTGATTCTGATTTGGCAGGATATAACTCCAACAAATTTGATGTTCCGATGCTTGTAGAGGAATTTTTACGTTCAGGTGTAGAGTTTTCATTGGAAAACCGACGCTTGGTCGATGTGCAGAATATATTCCATCGTATGGAACAGCGTACACTTGTGGCTGCCTATCGTTTCTATTGTGATAAAGAATTGGATGGAGCCCACAGCGCCGACGCTGATACCAGAGCTACATATGAGGTCCTTAAAGCTCAGCTTGACAGATATAAAGATGTCCCTTTTGTAGACAGGGATGGTAAGTCGACGTTCCCTGTGGTTAACAATATCGAGTCTCTGAGCCGTTTCTCAGGGAATACACAATGGGCGGATCTTGTTGGACATATCGGTCTGGACAAAAACGGTCACGAGGTGTTCAACTTCGGAAAACATAAAGGTAAAACACTTGAACAGGTGTTTACTCAGGAACCGGCATACTATGACTGGATGATGAAGGCTGATTTTCCTCTCTCGACAAAGCAGGTCGTGATGCATGTCCAACGCCGCATGATTGAAGAGCGTCGCAAAAAAGATCAGGAAAAACTCCAGGCTTTGAAACTGAAGTTCGAGGGCGAGGGAAAAAAGTGATGTAATGAAGATAATCTGTATCGCAAGAAATTATTCGGATCATGCGGCAGAGATGGGTGCCCAACGCTTCCAACGAGGCTCAAGAGAGGCATTGGAACCGGCGTTCTTTCTTAAGCCAGACAGTGCTTTGCTATTAAAAAACCAGCCGTTTTTCTATCCAGATTTCAGTCATGAAATTGAGCACGAAGTGGAGTTGGTTGTACGTATCGACCGTTTGGGGAAAAGTATAGCAGAACGATATGCGCATCGTTATTATAGTTCTGTGGCTTTGGGTGTTGATTTCACGGCACGG
>JAGADZ010000015.1 GCA_017613375.1 Bacteroidales bacterium
GTTGAAATTCGGAATAGGTTCCGGGTCAGCATTATTTAAATTTCCCGCAAGACCGGTACGAGATTCGCCGTCGGTAGGGACCTTATTGTCTGAGAGTGATGGATCATCGTCGTTACCATTATTGTTAGCCACTTCTCCGTCCAAAGGATGGGTATCATTACTGGCTATATTATTAACATCATTATGGCCATGATGATTCCATGCGAAATGGCTCTGGAATTCAGCACGTGCTGCCGGTGACATATTGTTCCACTCGTTCTCGTAGAATGTGCTGTATACTCTACCACGCCATTCGAACGCTCCGCCTGCGCCAACCTCGGCACGAGCGGCTGCAAAAGCCTGCTGGAACGACATATCATTGTTAACACCAGTGGCAATATCCAAATCATTGACAAGAGCATCCATATTCAAGTCTGGGTATGCACCATGATTGGGAGTGGTGGCAGTGGCATCTCCTCCTTGATCCGGGGGGGTGACAGTGTCGACAGGATCTACTGGAACCTCGACATTCTCTTCAGGTTGCATGCTGCTTGCAAGGATTCCTGCGCCACCACCTGCGATAGCACCACTTGCCAGGCCGATACCGACCTTTGTAAGGACTTTCTTGGTCTTGTCGTTATTCTTGGCAGGAGAATTCTGTTCTATGGAGAACTCTGTGCTCTCGTCCTCTACCTTTGAATACAGTTTATCGTTGTATTTCATAATTTCAGATATTAAATTATTAAACCAAAACTGACATTAATTATTCTACAAAGGCATCAACGTCTGCATCGTTGATATAGTCGTCATTGATATCGCCATGGTCGAAGTCTCCGGTGTTGTCAATACCGAAATCATCGCCATAGTCATTGGGGTCGTTGACTTCGAGATCGTTAAACATATCAAGGATTTCGCTGTCAGGGGTATCGTTAAAGGTAAAAATCTCACCACCGTCGCCTGGATTATCCACCACTTCGGAGACAAAGACTTCCGTATCGTTAATATCGCCAGGATTGTCATAAACTTCCGAAACGAGGACTTCTGGATCTTCAATATAAGGTTCTACATCGACAGGGTTGTCTAAGACTTCTGAAACAAGAAGTTCCGGATCTTCAACCACAACTGGGTCTTCAATAAATATCGGGTCTTCGATATCAATAGGTTCCTCGACAACAATAGGGTCTTCAATATCTATAGGGTCTTCGAAAACGATAGGTTCATCACCATTGGAGGGATTATCATCAACTTCAGAAGCAAGAATATCATCAATGGGGTTCGAGCCTTTGTCTGCAACTTCATCAACCAAGATAGGCTCTTCTGTGGAAGGAGCACTGAACTCATTCAATTCCACGCGAGGCTGAGCCGGGGTTTCTATGGGTTCTTCATTAACGACTTCCTGATTTTCAAGGAAGGACTCGTCAGTGGCATTATCGGTAGTGAAAGCTGCTGAAGCAGCACCTACTCCGACTGCAGCGGTTGCAGCACCTATTCCACCAAGAACTTTTGCATTTGTCTGTTTTTTGCTTTTCGTATTCATAACTTTTATTTTTTAATTGTTAATACTTTGTTGAACTTTCTGATGCAAAAATACGACAATTTTCAAAACAACAAAGCACTAAATTCTGTTTTTGTATGAAATATGGGGTTTTATCCACAAAACTTTTTCTCAGGAGTGTTTTTCGCCATAGAGGCACCCACAGTTAGGGCATCTTTTTCTTCTTTTCAGTATATCAAAATCGACATTTCCAAGCGGAATACCGCACTCAGGGTTTGGACATGCGTATTTATGTTTGAAGTCTTCGTTCTCTGCTTCAGTCTTTTCGAGAGTTTTTTCAAGAGCTGAACGAATAAAACCATAAATCATAAGCAACAATCCTATACCCGTCATAGAGAGTGTAATAATCATAATATTTCCGCCCCATTCGGATGTTTTTGCGAGTGTAGAAATCACACCGCTACCGAGAGTGAATATCATAGGAATACGGGTTAGGAGCTGGTTTTTATGTTGGCGTTTCCGTATTGCCATCATTTTTTCGCGGTGCTGGTTCCACACTGTTTCCAGATGAGCGATGGAATATGTCTTGGGCTGTGTAGGTACAACCTTTGCCACAATCTTCGAGGCCGTGTCGATGACAGCCGGGATATCAAGACGGTAACGATTAACGCCGAGTTCCACGAGACTGCCGGTATTTATCACCTTAGTGGCAATCTCAACACCGTTGACATAAGTTACATTTTGAGCTTTCAGATTGGTCAGCCTCATGGTGCCGTCATCCGCGATATCGATGCGGCAATGAGCGACATTCTCCTTGGCCTTGCAGCGGCTGACACAATTGGGCACACTGCCTTCATCGCCTATAGCGGTGGATTTGGGGGATCCGTTGATTGAGACAGAAACGAGGAGTCGGGATTTTTCGGGGTCCTTGCCGACGAGGATAGATTTTCCGTATAGATTATCAAATACCTGCATAGTTCTTATAATATATTATACAATATAAATTATTCTTTTGGATTTTGAGCCGAGGGAACATAGAGTTCCTTGAGTTTCTTGAGAGCTTCCTTGGAAACATCGAGCTGGAATGAGAAATTGCCACCGTCGCTAAGGATCAGCTGTTGACGAAGTACAGCTATACAATAAATATAGTTAATATTAATTATATGCTTCTTCCCCACCCTTGCGAAGATAACAGCGGATTCCTTGAGACTGTCATTGAGGACTCGCTGCATCTGTGCGAGGTTCATACCGACAACACCTTTGGTGTTGTTGCTTAGGACTATCCTTGTGTAATTGCCATCAGCTTCAAAGTAGACAATTCTGGAGATGTCTATACGATAGAGTTCGTCGCGGGAATTGAGTAAAAGATACTTTTTATTCATATTATTTTATTTTGTTTCCATACCATTGTTTACCTGTGCAACATGACGGTTTTGGGAGTCCGTCCAAAAGCCTGTGAAAGGACGGTCGTTTTCGAACGAGCCGTTAAAAGTCTGATTGGATTTTGCGACATAGTAACGGCCCTTTTTCATATGTCCATACTCAAATGTACCAATGAAATAATTACCGTTGACATATTCTATGTGGCCATGACCATGGAAGACGCCATGAATGAAATTGCCTTTGTAGTATTTTCGATGCATGGGGTCCGTTGTAGCGAATGTAGCCTCACCATTGCCGTGAGGGAAGTCGTCACTGGACATTGAGCCAGTATAGGTATACACGACATTGCCTTTTTCGTCAAAAATGGAGCGGTTCCTGACATTATGCAGTTCAACAGGCTCGTCAATATAGTCCTTTATCTGTTGTTCTTCATTATACGACACTGTATCAGCGGCAATGATTTCTTGTTGCGTTGCATCGTCGGAGCCGCCTCTGAAAACGCCCTTAAAGACCAGGAACGAGACCACCGCCAAGCCTGCGATAGCGACATAGAAAAGGATTGTCCCAAGAGAGCTTTTCTTGCCATCTTCGTCGTTGTTGTCTTCAGGATGATTATTGACAGGAGGATTTTGGACAACCTGTTCATGAACTATTTCCTGTTCATGATTATTGGCTCCGTTTGTTGCAGAATAGTCCACCACAATGGTCCGTTCCTCCTCTTGTGCATCATTTGACTGCGGTTTATAAATGATATCAGTACCTTCGTCGATTTCAGGCTCGATTTCTATAATATTGTCTTCCGGATTATCGTCAACAGGTGCATTGAGAGCTTTTTTAATCCATCTATGCAGCGAAGTGGAAGAAACGAGATATTCAAGAGCATTGTACAAAAGTCCCAACTGAGTACCATAAGTTATTGGGGAGTTTCTGACAAATACAGTCCCATCGTTATAACTGAATATACACTCTGCTGTGCCATGATCGTCATGAAGAGTAAATGCCGCCTCATTCTCCCAATGAAGAGGGCTCAGAAGCCCGTTGCTGTTCAAAGAACGCATTACATCACCTGACACGCCTTGTGGCCAACTTTCATCGAGCAGCAGCTCGCCACCCTTGTAAATCTTGGCAGTACAAGGTTCTTCAAAAGCGAGATGGAACGAATAAGACACGCCCTTGTCATTACGGCGGACGTTGATATCTATGTACTTGTTAGGGATTGGCAGCAAGTTGTCCTCTGTCAGACGAGGTTCTGTATCCACTTTGTCAGCGTCAGGATTCTTAGGAGTGTCCGAAACGACAGAGAGAGCTCTCACAAACGACTCCACTGTCTGATAGCGGTTGACACCGACAGGGTCCATAGAACGGCGCAGGCAGTCAATTATATGAGGTGACACCCCATGCGTAACGAGAATATTCTTTGGGAATCCATTTTCAACGATTTCCGCAGCCAGAGGAGGTGTATTGCCCGTAAGCATCTTGAAGATTGTGGCACCCAGCGAATAGACATCGAGGGTAGCATCAAATGCCGTCGCCGACATACCACGAGTACGCTCCGGAGCTGCATAACCGGGTGTACCAGGGCTGACGGATGTACTGGATTCAGGGTTGCCAGAATCGTCGAAATGTTTAGAGAGACCGAAATCAATGAGAACAATTCGTCCATCCGCAGTCCGCATCACATTTTTCGGCTTGACATCAAGGTGGAGCATATGGTTTTCATGCATATAGCTGAGAGCCTTGCCAAGTTCTGTCGCAATGGACAGAGCCTCCTTCTCGTCAAGCATACCTCTGCGTTCAATATAATCGAAGAGGTTCTCGCCATCGATATACTCCATAGAGTAATAGGTGGTGTTGTTTTTGTCAAAGACATCCAGCACCTTTACGATATTCGGATGGGACAGGGAAGCGATGTGTTCCGCCTCGCGACGGAAACGACGCAGATAGTCTTTGGCAATTTTTGTGTCGTTGCCTTTCACGTTACCGTCATTCTCACGTGTATTGATCTCGGAAATGTAAAATTCCTTTATGGCCACACGTATGGGAGCCTCGATAACACCGAGAGGTCCTTTTATGGCAACATTTGTCGTAGCAAGATAGGTGATACCAAAACTACCTGATCCTAATATACTCTGGATTTTATATTTGAGCTTATCGCTTTCGAGAGAGGATAACTTTTCCAATGCTGCCATAATTATTGTTTTTCTTTGAAAGGTGCAAAGGTACAAAAAAAAAGGAACAAATCCTAATTTTTTATAACAACTTTTACAATTATTTGATTTATCAATATTTACAAATCGACAATCATAAATCAACCATCAGTCACAGTAGTTTTACACTGTTATTTTTTTATAAATTTGTGGAATAAAAAATGAGTCTGAAAAAAATAGTTCCACGATTAATTTTTTTTCGTATTTTTGCAGTTTGAATAAAAAGATTCATTTCATGAAGAAGGTTGTATTTTTCCTGTTTACTTTCAGTGCCTTAATCGCTGTGGCACAAAACAGAAGCACTGTAGAGACACGTGCATTGCTCCAAAATTTAAGACAAAGCAAAGGTGTCGCCGGTATGTCGAAAACATTACTTGACCGCTACCCTCTGCGTTACGGTGCCGACGGAGCAATCAGTATCGGTGTTGTGGCCAAAGTAAACGAGCGTTTCAATGCGGAAGAATTAGAGCGTCATGGAATCAAGGTCACATCGCGAATAGCACAGATTGTCTCGATGCGGGTGCCCATTGAGAGACTCAACTATCTGGAACAGGTCGACGGCATTGAAGTGTACAGCGTTGCCCACAGAGTGGAGCCCGACATGGACAATACACGTTTGGACACCCGCACCGACAGCGTTCAGGCAGGAGAAGGAGTACCCATGCCGTTCAATGGCGAGGGAGTGCTGATAGGAATCACAGACTGGGGGTTTGACTACACCCATCCGAATCTGAACCTTCGTAACAATCTCAGGATAATAAAGGCTTGGGATCATTTCAAACTCTCCGGACCCGCACCTGCCGGATTTGACTACGGAACAGAGTACGGCACACCTGAAGAGGTCTTCGCCGCAAAAGGCGACACCTCTGGACTGTACGGATATGGCACACACGGCACACATGTCGCAGGAATATGCGGTGGCAACGGCGTTGACGGGCACTGCATCGGTCAGGCTCCAGGAGCACAATACATACTGGGTTCTTGGTTTTTGGACGAGGCGGCATGGCTCGACCAAGTTGCATGGATGTACAAGATATCCAAGACCGAGGGGAAACGTCTGGTAATAAACAGCAGCTGGGGAATGTACACTTTCAGCACTCTGGACGGCACGTCGCTGCTAAGCCAGGGCATCAACGCATATGCCGACAGCGGCATAGTGTTTGTAACGAGTGGCGGCAACAACGGTGATGCCAGATTCCATATCCAGCATACCTTTGATGCCAACGACACATTAAAGTCGGTAGCAACATATTATTCGTCCGGCATTGGACAAGCTTTGATATACTGGGGAGCGGAATCGGAAAATGGTGGTATGATGCCCTTCAAGGCCGGATTTGCCCTTATCAACCGATACAACATGGAAGAGGTCTACTATTCGCCGATGTATTCCACCACCGACAACATTGATTTCTTAGACACCTTCATCGTTACAGACTACGACACCGTAAGATACGACATAATGACAGAGAGTGCCAATCCTCTTGACGGACGTCCTCATGTTCTGCTGAATGTCAGCAAGAACAACACTTACATGCTGATAATGCTATGTACCGCCGAAGAGGGTGCAAATGTGCATATCTGGAATGTATGCAATGTAAGGAACCATGCCGGCAACGCCGGATGCGACTTCGAAAACGGCGGTGTCTTCGGATGCGTGAACGGTGATGCGTACTACGGTATCGGTGAGCCTGGATGTGCCGAGAAGACCCTTACCGTTGCCGCCCACAATTCGGATTTCATCTCCAACGGCGAATATTTCACGGGAGCCATCGCATATTTCTCAAGCAACGGTCCCACTCTTGACGGTCGATACAAGCCTGAAATCTCGGCTCCCGGTGTCAATGTTGTCTCATCGATATCACGCTGGCAGAATGCAGGCAACTATACCACCGCGTACTACGCCATAGCCAACGGGCATAGATACATCTGGAGTTCCATGAGCGGCACTTCCATGTCTTCACCTGCCGTGACAGGTATTGTAGCTCTTATGTTACAAGCCAATCCAAACCTTAGCGTAGACGATATTCGCGAGATACTGTTCCGTACCACGCGCAACGACAACAAAACAGGGGCTCTGAGAGCCAACGACAGCATCAGTCTGACATGGGGTTATGGCAAAGTGGACGCCCTGCGTGCCGTCAATGCCGCATATGACAAACTGGATATCGAGACAGCACAAGTCATCATGCCCGAACTGGTGGCATTCCCCAACCCTGCAACCGGCAGACTGACAGTACGCACAGGCAGCAACAACGCTGTCACCATAGAGCTATACACCATAGACGGCCGTAAAGTAATGGAGCAGAGCGTTGTCAGCGAAAGCATCATTGACATCAGTACGCTTCAGAAAGGCGTTTATTTCCTGCGAACCACCGAAAGATACGGAGTACGCACTGCAAAAATAGTGAAACAATAACCAATCAACGAACAAACGATGGTCAAACTGTTCAGACAAAGCGTCGTAGGTCAGATTATGGTCATTTTTTTGGCCTTGGCTGCACTATGGGCACCCGCTTTCATTACGCCTGTCAGCGTCAAGCCATCGGAGTTCTTCTCACCCCTATACGAATTGGTCTACAGGCTTGTCTTTTCACAACCTCGTATAGCCTCGACCATAGCACTTATACTGATAATAGTCCAAGGCATAGGGCTTAACATCATGCTTTACAATCACAAGATGATTCCCGCCAACACTCTCATGCCTATGTTTATTTATATCATTGCCATGAGTTGGTCGAGGGACCTGCTTACGATAACACCGATGTTGTTCGTCAATATGATGATGTTGCCCATCTGCCATCAGCTGTTGTCTGACGGAACGACAAAGCTTGGTTTCGAGCGGAACTTCAACAGTGCATTCTGCATAGGCATAGCCTCCCTGTTCTATCTACCGACATTATGCCTTATAGTGCCGTTCCTGTTTGTCTTCATCATCTATAAGCTATACCGCTGGCGAGACATCATCATAGCCATTCTTGGACTAATAGCACCATTCATTGTGCTTTTCACCTATGCATTCCTGACCGACAAGCTGGACTACTTCATGATTCTTATTCGCCATGATATAAGCGACATGGATTTCACATTCGATTTTTCCAACACATTGTCGACAATTTGCTGTGCGGCCTTTCTGCTTCTGCTGTTGATGTCCCTGTTCCATCAGTTAGGCACTCAGAGCGAGAATGTGAACATCCAGCGTATAAACACCAGCGTAATGGTGTTACCGCTTATTGCCAGTGTGTTGATGTCCATGTACACCTGTATGTTCCCTTTCGACACACAGCTCATGGCTCCATGGTTTGCTTTTCTGGCGACGCTGCTGATTCTCGCTGACCGAAAACGCAAATGGATAAGTGAGGTAATGATATGGATTTTCGTTCTCTGTGCAACAATAAACATTTGGATAATATAGCATTATGTTAGCAACACACTATAGCGACAAACGATATGAAGCCGGCTGTGACGAAGCCGGGCGTGGCTGTCTTGCCGGTCCAGTCTATGCCGCTGCCGTGATTTTGCCGCCGGATTATTGCAACACGATGCTTGACGATTCCAAGAAACTAACGGAGCGGCAACGCAACGAGCTGAGGAAACAGATAGAGGCCGACGCCATCGCTTGGGCTGTTGCAGCTGTGGACAATGACGAGATAGACCAGATGAACATCCTCAGGGCTTCGTTCCACGCAATGAACAAGGCTGTGATGCAACTCACCACACAGCCCGAGATGCTGCTCATAGACGGAAACCGCTTCGTCAACGAGACGGCGATTCCATATGCCTGCATTGTGAAAGGCGACGGAAAATACCAGTCAATAGCTGCCGCTTCCATACTCGCCAAGACTTACAGAGACGACTTCATGAACGAGCAGCACAGGCTCCACCCTCAATACGGTTGGGACAAGAACAAAGGCTACCCCACCACGAAACACTATGCCGCAATAGAGGAATACGGCATCACCAATCTACACCGCAGAAGTTACAAACTGTCACGTCAGACAGAACTTGTCTTTGACGACAGCAGCGAAAAACAATAGTTTTTGAAATCATAATAAACACATAATAAAGATGTTTGATTTTATAAAAAGGAAGTACCAACAAAGACTCTTACGCAACATGATGGACAAGCCACGTGACAAGCGTATAGAGAATTGGGAACAGATAAAAACCATCGGAATGATTTTCACCGTGGGAGACTCTTCCAAATGGAATCTTATACACCGTTTCATCACCGCACAGGAGAACCACGGTAAAGAGGTTTATCTTATAGGTTTCCAGAAATACAAATATGAGATAGACTATATTTTCTCACACACAAAAACGACCATCTGCCACGAGAAAGAAGATTTCAACTACTTCCAGATTCCTAAAGACGGTGTTGTCGACAGTTTCACCGACAGGCATTACGACCTGATCATTGATACCACCGAGCAGCCAGACTTCTTTGGGAAATATATCACGACATTAGCCGACGCTGACCTCAAGGTCGGTTACACCAACACAGAGTCTGACGAGGACGAGGGTCCGATGGAAATGTACGACTTGGCCATTCAAGGCAAATCAGAAATGGATTTCAAAGATTTCATAGAACAGACAGTCAAATATTTAATGATGATACAGAAATAACTCTTATTTGGTTAAAGAATAACAAAACAATATATCATGTCGAAAAACAGTATTTTCTCAGGCACAGGTGTGGCGCTGGTCACACCGTTCAGGAAACAGGACACAATAGATTTCAGTAAATTAGAGGAACTTATAGACCATGTGATAACATCCGGCGTCGACTATATCGTAGCACTGGGAACGACCAGTGAGGCAGCGACAATGACTGACAGTGAGCGTGCCGCATTGTGCCAGTTCATTGTGGAATGCGTGAACGGGCGTGTGCCTATCATGCTTGGCATGGGAGGCAACAACACACGTGCCGTAACCGACTCCATCAATCATTTCAACTTCGATGGAATAAGCGGAATCCTTTCCGTCACACCTTACTACAACAAGCCTCAACAAAGAGGCCTTGTTCAACACTTCAAGTCCATCGCCGACGTGTCGCCTGTCCCGATAGTGCTTTACAATGTGCCGGGACGCACTTCGTGCAACATGAAAGCCGAGACAACCTTGCAACTCGCCGAGGAATGTCCCAATATCATCGCCATAAAAGAAGCTTCTGGCAACATGAGCCAAGTTATGGAGATTTTACGTTGCAAGCCTAACGGTTTCAGCGTGATTTCCGGTGACGACGCCCTCACCTACCCCATGATTGCCCTGGGAGCATCCGGTGTGATATCCGTCATTGCCAATGCTTTGCCCAAGGAGATGTCCACAATGGTCCATCAGGCTTTGAAAGGTGACTACAAAAAAGCACTGCCTCTCCACAACGCCATGCTTCCTTTAATCAACGCCATTTTTGAAGAGGGCAATCCTGGAGGCATCAAGGCTCTGCTTGAGATAGAAGGACGACTCTCCAACCAGCTACGTTCCCCTCTGAGCAAAGTGAGCAAGACATTATACAACAAACTTTCGTCGCTTTACAACACTTTTCTTGAGAACAAGTGATGGACCGTACCGAGCTGGCAAGGAGGATTTTCGCCGATGACACTTTTGCCACACAACAGACAGGCATAAAGATTGACACCGTCGACAGCGACAGCTGTATATGCAGCTTGGCTGTCGATGCACGTCACCGTAATGCCAAAGGCGCTGTCATGGGTGGCGTCCTGTTCACATTGGCCGATTTCGCCTTTGCCGTCGCCGCCAACAGCGAGGCACTCTCTCCTGAACAGAATACGGAAGAACCTTTATTGGAATGGGTCTCTTCATCGTCGACCATCCATTTCATCAATGCCGTGAAAGGGGACGTCCTAAGTGCCAGTGCCTCTTGTATAAAAAAAGGACGATTACAAGCACTCTATCAAATCACAATAACAGACAACCGTGGCACGAAAGTGGCACTCATTACAACCACAGGAACTCGAGTACAGAAAAAATGAACTTGGAATATATAGAACAGCTCGTCGCTCCTCTGATGCAACACTATCGCTCTGCCTATCGCAGATTGACACACAGCGACATACCCATACTCTCTGACATCTCCGAACATATTGTCCAAAATTCAGGCAAACAGCTGAGACCTCTCATAACCATGCTTACCGCATGCAACTGCGGGATGCCTGCAGACACAACTCCCGACAACCCCGTATTCGACATTGCTGCAGCCATAGAAATGTTGCACAACAGCACACTTATCCATGACGACGTAATAGACGAGTCCGAACTCCGACGCGGGGAAAAAACCGTCAACTGCATCTGGGGCAACAAGACCGCCGTGCTTGCCGGAGACTACTATCTGGCAAAAGTGATGCAGACCCTCGAGAACATTGACAACAAAAAAATCACCCGCACCATCAACGATGCAGTGATAGAGATGAGCGAAGGCGAACTAATTCAACAACAGTATTGTGGCCGGTATGACACTGGCAGCGACATCTATTTCAAAATCATAGGCAAAAAAACCGCCGTCTTCATGGCTGCATGCTGCAAAGTCGGTGCCATCTGCGCCACCGACAACACCATGCTACACGAACAGGCGTATAAAATTGGATATCATATCGGTATAGCCTTCCAACTACGTGACGACATGATAGACTTTGTGCCGTCAGAACAGAGCGGAAAACCACAATGCAACGACATCAAGGAACACAAAGTGACCCTTCCTGTCATCATGGCACTACAAAACTCCAACCCAAATACTAAAAAAGAGTTTTTGTCGTTAATACAGAAAAAAGAGTTTGACGACAATGAGACAGCCCGTATCGCCGCAATAGTGGAACAGTCCGGTGCTCTCGAGGAAGTACGCCACCAGATGAGTGAAAGACTCATCCAAGCCTCGCAAATGCTTTCCTCCATGCCCGACAACCGCTACCGCGACGGTATGTTCAAATTGATAGAATCGCTTTGAGAGGTATGAGGTATGAGGTATGATGTATGAAGTATGAGGTATGAGGTGTGAGGTATGAGGTATGAGGTGTGAGGTTTTTAAGTTGACAAACAGTTAAAGTTATCGTTTGCTCCACTTCGGTCGCAGGCCATGACCATAGGTCAGGCAGAAAGTTAACGTTGAAAAAAGTTTTCGTCTTCGTAATATATTAAGAATAATAAATAATCAACAAAGAATAATTATCAGTCATGAAAAAAATAATCCTTACCTTTGCCGCCACGCTGCTTTTCGGTTTTGCAATGGCTCAGAATGCAAAGATTCCTGAGAACATCACCCTTAAGACCCTTGACGGGAAAACCGTGGAGTCGTCGATAATCCAGAACGACGGCAAGCCTATCATCATCAGTTTCTGGGCAACCTGGTGCAAGCCCTGCAACCGTGAACTCAACGCCATCAAGGAAGTATACGACGAATGGAGGGAAGAGACCGGCGTCAAGCTCGTCGCCATCTCAATCGACGATGCCCGCTCCGCATCGCGTGTAAAACCCCATGTCGACGGCAACGAATGGGAATACGAGGTCTATCTCGACCAAAACCAAGAATTCAAACGCGCCATGAATGTGATTAATGTACCTCACACCTTCCTCATCAATGGCAAAGGCGAAATCGTATGGCAGCATACCTCATACGTGGACGGCAGCGAAGAGGAGCTCTTTGAGCTTGTCCGTAAACTCGCCAATGGCGAAGAGATATAATCACTTAGCACTATCAGTCCTTTTAGAAAAATCATATCAACATGATAAAACAACGCTCCAACCTCCGCACTCCATTTGTGTTGTGTGTGGCGATACTTGCATGTTTTTCCACACCCACTTTTGCACAAGGCATTCTTGGAGGCCATGTAACGGGGAATATCCAGCTTGACGGCCAGATCTCCCGTCGCGACACAATAATCGGTTCCAACGACGTGCCCGAGAAACTTCTCACCAATGCACGTGCCGACATTCTCTACACCAACGGTGATTTCAGTGCCGGTCTGCGTTACGAGGCTTACCTGAACCCCATGCTCGGTTTTAACAACCAGTACAAGGGTCAAGGTATCGCCAACTATTTCGTCAGCTACAAGACTCAGGATTTTGCCATAACCGCCGGCCACTACTACGAACAGTTTGGCAATGGACTTACCCTGCGAGCCTATGAAGATCGCTATCTCGGGCTTGACAATGCCCTTTTCGGACTGAATGTAATGTACCGTCCGTGGAAAGGTGTCACCTTCAAAGGGCTTATCGGACGCCAACGTGTATATTGGGGCATGGGCGAAGGCATAGTCCGCGGTCTCGACGGCGAACTCAACCTCAACGAGATTGTCAAGCCGTGGGAAGAATCACGCACACGTATAACCCTCGGAGGTTCGTTTGTTAGCAAATACGAGGATGACGAGACCATTCTCTCAGAGATAAGCGGCTATAAACTCAATCTGCCCAAGAATATCGGAGCCGGTTCCGTCCGTCTCGACCTCTCGCACGGCGGGTTCGGCCTGCAAGCCGAATACGCCCTCAAAGGTCAGGACCCCAACATCATGAACAACTACATCTACCGCACCGGACAAGCACTCTGGCTCAGTGCAAGCTATTCTCAGAAAGGCCTCAGTGCCAATATCCAGGCAAAACGTGTAGACAACATGGGATTCAAATCCGTCCGTTCGCAGACTGGCGAGATGCTCTACATCAACTATATCCCCGCCATCACCAAACAGCACACCTACGCATTCCTTTCCATGTACCCATACGCCACACAAAGTGCAGGAGAAATGGGTCTGCAGGGCGACTTCATGTACAAATTCAAGAAAGAGACTCTCCTCGGAGGCAAATACGGCACCGACCTGCATATCAACGCATCCCTCATCCGCGGACTTGACTCGACAATTGTCGGTGGACGTGGCACCGAAGGCTATACCTCTACATTCTTCGGCACCGGTGACCTCTACTACGGCGACCTAAGTATAGAGTTGGCCAAGAAGCTCAGCAACAAACTCAAGCTCACTACGACATACGGCTATGTCGCCTTCAACCCCATCGTCGAAGGGCACGCCGGCGACATCCACCACAACCATGTCGTCATAGGTGACCTCACATGGAAAATCAATAAAAAGAACGTCATACGTTTTGAAGCCGAATGGATGGGCAGCGACAGCCACTATGATGCTGACATTGACGACAAACGCTGCGGAGACTGGATTATGGGCCTCGTGGAATACAACTTCACCAGTGCCTGGTTCGTATCCCTCAGCGACCAATACGCCTACCACGACGGCATAGGCAACTACTACAATATCTCCGTAGGCTACACCAAAGGAGCCACACGTCTCCAACTCGGCTACGGCAAACAACGCGAAGGCATCATCTGCATCGGTGGCGTATGCCGTCAGGTGCCGGCCTCGAATGGTCTGACATTCAGCCTTACAACCTCATTCTAACAGCAAAAAAACATCTTTATGAAAAAAGCCATACTTTCAATACTTGCCATTTCGGCACTTGTTTTTTCTTCATGCGACCGTATAGAGAACGAGAATCGGCTGATATTCTCCGGTGCCGTGGGCGAATGGTACGACGGTTCTCCCGTAGAAGACCATACCCACCGTGCACTGTTGGAGAAATACACAGGAGTGCGTTGTGTCAACTGTCCCAATGCCGATATCGAAATCAGCAACGCCCTGCAACATTTCGGTCATTCTTTGATAGCAGTCTCAATACACGACTCCTGTACTTTCACCCGTCCCTATGAAGGCGACCCAGATATGCGTACTCCCGACGGCAACGAGCTGAGCCATTTCTTCGGAGTCTTTAACGGAGACTACCCCAATGCCCTCGTATCACGCACAAAGAAAACTACCGGTGAATGGGACCTCTTCACTCCAACAGCAGGAGTGGACTCACACGTTGAGCCCATCGTAAACGCCCCTGCCACCATTGCACTTGACGTGACAGCCCAAGCTGTGGACAACGACGGAAACATCACCATTAAAGCCAGCATAGAATTCCTTGAATCCTGTTCCGACACACTCGCCCTCACTCTCTTTGTGATGGAAGACGGCATTATAGCCTCACAACTCTCCAAAGAAGGGAAAATCAACGGATACGTACATAATCACATCCTCCGTGACATCATAACAGACTGGCAAGGAACAGAAATCAAAGCCGATGGCAATGCCGGCGAATGCCGCTATGCAATATTCCAATACAAGATTGACACCACACTGTGGAATCCAGAGAACTGCCATATCGTCGCTTTCGTATCCAACAAAAACACCATGCTCGTTCTCAACGCGGCTGAATGCTCGATAGAATAACACCCACCTGCGTCCGATGAACCGGAAAATTCTGCAGCTCGCCCTTCCAAACATAATCACCAATATCACCGTTCCTCTTCTTGGCATGGTTGACATGGCGATAGTGGGTCATCTCAGCCAGCTGCACATCGGTGCCATAGCCATTGGGACACAGATTTTCAATCTCATCTATTGGAATTTCGGTTTTCTCCGCATGGGCACAAGCGGATTCACCGCACAAGCCTATGGAGCCCGTCAACTCGACGAAGCCGTGCGAGTCTTTCTCAGGGCCTTTGTCATTGCGTTGGTCATAGCTCTGATGCTGATTGTGCTGCAATATCCCATAGCGTTGCTCTCCAGATGGATTTTCAACGGAAGCGACACCGTAATAGCCCTCGCCCTCGAATATTTCTTCATACGCATATGGGCCGCACCCGCCACATTGGGGCTCTATGCCATTAAAGGGTGGTTCATAGGGATGCAGAACTCCAGGCTGCCGATGTGGATAGCCATTTTCATCAATATTGTGAACATTGTCTGCAGTCTCCTATTCGTCCTTGTATTCCACTGGGACATCAAGGGTGTCGCTCTCGGCACAGTCATAGCACAGTATAGCGGCCTCGCCACAGGTCTCTTTTTTGTGATAGCACGTTATGGGAAATTGTTCCGTAGACGTCTGACCATGCAGTTCCTGTCAGACACACTGCAATGGCGGCAGATGAAACGATTCTTCAAAGTCAACGCCGACATTTTCCTCCGCACCGTATGTCTCGCCGCAGTATTCACATTCATCACCTCAGAATCGGGCCGCATCAGTGATGAAATCATGGCCGTCGACGCTCTACTTCTACAGTTCTTCACCCTCTTCAGCTACATCATGGACGGCTTCGCCTATGCTGGGGAATCGCTTGTAGGACGTTACATCGGAGCCCGTGACCGTCGTTCGCTCGTCAAGGCAGTAAGGTATCTGCTTGTTTGGGGTCTGGCACTCACAGTCCTTTTTACAGGGCTGTATGCCGTATGGGGCGAGGATATACTTCGCATTTTCAGCGACAAACAAGCTGTTATCGACGCTGCCCGGCCCTATCTCTTCTGGATTCTCATTGTCCCGGTATGTGGATTTGCCGCGTTCCTTTTCGACGGCATATTCGTCGGAGCAACGGCCTCACGCACTATGCGTAATTCCATGTTTGTCGCCACAGTGGCATTCTTCGGAATATACTATATCCTAAAAGCAACTATCGTAAGCGGCGGTGAAGAGTTCACATGGAACAACGTCCTATGGACTGCCTTTATGGTATATCTCGCCACAAGGGGAGCCGCACAAGCAGCCATGCTTAAAAAGTCAGTTTATAATCAAATAAAAACATAGTACAATGAAACGAACAGTATTGTTTTTTCTTAGTATTCTATTATCTTTCGCTGCCAATGCGGCTTTTGTGACAAACATGCCTACTGCAAGGTTACAGCCCAATGGCGACACATTGCATTGTTTTGTCACAGGTGACGAGTTTTACCAACGCCTGCACGACAGCAACAACTACACCATTGTCCAAGACCGGAATACGGGCTGGTATGTCTATGCCAGTATTGAATGGAGCGAGGACCATAGCGACTGGCGTCTCGTTCCGACGACACACATCGCCGGAATAGCAAACCCCGCCACTGCAGGATTGACTCCCGGACTGTCAGAATCCCCGGCCACTATTGATGCAAGACACAAAAGCTGGGACATTCCCACACGGTATATCGCACCGGGGTTCAACCAGCATGGCACAAAAAACGCGGCAAAAGTCGGCGAAAACAATGGGAAACTGAACAACGTAGTCATATTCATCCGTTTTGCCGACGACTCCGCAATAACCACCCCGTACAGCACAATCCACGACATGTTCAACGATTCAAGCTACAACGCCGTCTCGATGCACAACTATTTCTGGCATGCATCCTATCAAAAGCTTCGCATACCCACTTACTTCTACCCTCAACCCATAGAAGACAGTGTGATATCCTATCAGGACATATATCCCAGAAGCTATTACATCCCATATAACAGCGCCACCAACACAAATGGATACGCCGACGACTACGAGCGTCGTTCACGTGAATTCGGGTTGCTGGAACGTGCCGTAAATTATATCAATCAAAACTCTCCCATACCAACCTCCCTTAATATAGACCGCGACAACGACGGATATGTAGACAATATCTGTTTCATAGTCAAAGGCACTTATACGAGTTGGAACGATTTACTATGGCCTCACAAATGGGCTTTGTATGACAGAGAGGTTTATATCAACGGCAAACGAGTCTACACCTTCAATCTCCAGCTTGAAGGCAGCGGGAGCCACTATTTCAGCACCTCCACATTCTGTCACGAGATGTTCCACACCCTCGGAGCTCCCGACCTCTACCACTACAACAACTACACAAACATAACAGGCGTCGGGACTTGGGATCTCATGTGCAGTAACACCCAGCCACCGCAACATATGAGCATATTCATGAAAATGCGTTATGGCGGATGGATTGACAGCGTCCCCGAACTCACCGAGGCCGGAACATATTCTCTTCACTCCGTCGGCGACAGCATGAACCAAAACAACTGCTACCGCATCCAAGCAGGAAGTCCAGACCAATGGTATTTCCTCGAATATCGCGACAACACCGAACTATTCGAGACTGGACTGCCCGGCAAAGGTCTAATAATTTATCGCATAGACACTCGCTTCAACGGAAATTCCAACTTCAACGCTTTAGATATTTTCGACGAAGTGTACCTGTTCAGACCCAATGCGCTCAACGACACTTCCAACGGGAACTATGCACAAGCATATTTCAGTCTTGAGAGCGGCCGTACCCAGTTCAACACCAGTACCAACCCATACCCATGGCTGAATGGGAACGTGATAGACACGACACTCTCAATAACAGATGTTGGCAGTGCAGGAGAAACAATAAGCTTCACCTACACGCCCCACCGTCCAACCACACCTCCATGCGACACAAACAGCTGCACAATCTCTGTCGAGATGCGAGACAGTTATGGGGACACTTGGCACGGTGCCTATCTTTCCTTCACCGACGCCAATGGCAACACACTCGCGAACATGAGTATTGGCGACTGCAAAACCCTTGAACAACGCACTCTCACCGTATGCAACGGTCCTATCCATGTACAATGGCACCCCGGTGCCTATGGATGGACTTGCGGTTATACCATACGACTCGGAGACGGCTCCGTCTGGAGAAACGTCGGCTCAGCAAGCGAGGACTATCAAGATTTAGGTTATATCTTTTATCCCTGCGGAGGCACAGTACCCCAATACACTGTAACCGTCGAGAGCAACTATCCAAGCAACCACGTCAGCGGAGGCGGCACATAAAATGCCGGCACCTCGGCCAATATATCTGCCGAAGCCGTCACGCACTACAATTTCTTAGGGTGGCACGACGGACCCTACAACCCAGGAGACGACCTTACCCTTCTCATAGACAATTTTGACAGGAATAGAACCGTCACCGTATTGAGCGACACTCTCTTCACCGCTGTTTTTATTCCCGACATGCACGAGATAACACTCTTTGTCAACGATGCCAGCATGGGTACTGTCCAGGGAGGCAGAACATACTTCTATGGAGACACGGCAATACTTACGGCATATCCCAATGCTGGATACAAGTTCGTAAGATGGGTTTGCGGTACAAACCAATATACCGACAACCCCTTGAAGATAGTAGTACGCAAGAGTGAATACTATACAGCATTCTTCGAGCCTGAGGTCGGAATTCAATCCTGCGAGAACGGCGTGGCCACATACTCCAAAGGCAAGGAGATTATTGTCGACGGTGCCATCGGTCACAGCATTGAAATATTCGACGTTCTCGGACGGCCCGTCTTCTCCGGAACACAAGAAAACACCTGCTGTTCCTACACTGTCCCGTCAACAGGGATTTACATGGTCCATATCGAAGGACTTCCTGTAAAAAAAATAGTTGTAATAGGTAAATAACACATTATGATACAAATAAAAAAAATGGAGCCGTATGGCTCCATTTTTTATTTCTCATATCTGTAGGGTATTTCATAGACCTCACCATCCGTAGCCGGAAAAGTGTCTGGGAAAACAGCCCTCGCCTCCTCCATGAGGCAATCTATCTCTTTGAACCTTGCCGAGAAATGGGTTAGCATCAGACGTTGCACCCCTGCTTTCATGGCCACTGTGGCAGCTTGGGAAGCCGTGCAGTGCAATTTTTCGGAAGCCATAGGCTCAAACGAATCGTCGAAAGTGCTTTCCAAACACAGCAAATCACTGCCTTTGACAATAGACACCAGTTCATCGAAACTGGCAGTGTCGCAACAATATGCATAACGACGAGGCAAGCGTCGCGACATGGTCAACTCCTTATAGGATACGTGTAACCCATCATCACGTACCAAATCTTCGCCATGTTTGATTTTAACACACTCCTCTGGGGTCAGGCCATACTTCTCTATTGCATCCTTACGCAAATTCAGCAAAAGTTCCTTCTCCTCGAAAATGAAACCATATGTCGGCACAGAATGGCGTAACGGAAAAGCTTTCACGACGAACCGCGTGTCATCGCATACGACACGCACATCTTCAAAATCAAGTTCTTCTATCGTGAGTGCATATCTCAGTTCCGTTCCCGACACCTTGAACAGAAGTTCTATGGCTTCCTTGGAACCCTTGGGGGCGAATACCGTCACAGGTTCGGTACGGCCGCACAGATGCATTGTCGAGAGCAATCCCGGCAGTCCAAAGAAGTGGTCGCCATGAAGATGCGAAATAAAAATATAACTTATTGACTGGAACCGCTGATGATACTTTCGCAACCGGTCCTGCGAACCCTCACCGCAGTCTATAAGCATTCTTTTTCCGCCCATAGAAACCAACTGTCCACTACAGTGACGTGTCGACGTAGGCATGGCAGCACCGGAACCAAGTATCAATACATTAAAAATCATGCCTGAGGTGTTAATGGCGGTCTCTATTAAAATAAATCAAGTCCAGCGTGTTGGCATCGAAAAGAGCCTTGATGCGGTGATGCGGCAATTGTACAGTAGGTCCCAACTGTGCAATCAGAAGTCGGCGGCTCACGGCGAAATCGGGGCAACTAACCACTACCGACGCCTGTTCCGGCACACGGTAACGGAAAGTCTTACGGCTAAACTTCATCCTGTTTTTCGCAGAGCGGTTAGAAGACGGCTTGTTCACAAACCGTCGGGCAGCCCGCAACTGGTTGTCGCCCTGAACTGTACATACAATAGGGAAAGCATCTTCCGGCAGGACAGCAGTGTCATCATCCCACAAACCCATCTTTGGTGAAATCCAAGCAATTGTATCCACGAAAGCATCTTTTTTCTTGATAACAGGGTCAACATAAAAAACCACGGTCTCTCTACAGACACTGCCACAGAAGAGATTGACAATAGATTCCTCTTCACGCTGCAACTGCGACAGGAGGAACTGTATGACTTCATGACTATAGTTGCCATCATAGTCACCATTAAGAATCTGGTTCCTGCGTTCCCTTATTTCCTCAAGTTGCTCAGCTGCTGCTTCGGCCTGCTGTCTTATGTTGCGGACGTCTTTCCTCATAGATACCTTGGTGGGGTGACCGGGTCGGTCATTGCGAGTATAGAAAGTATCGGCTCTGTCGTATAGATTGTACTGTGCCCGCAACGGTCGCGTAACCTCAGGCTCCATGAAATCATCTGCCGGTATTACCGTTGCGACATTGGTTTCCGGATTCGCCATGCCCACAGCAAGAAGGAGATGTCGTTTATCCACTGTCACCGAGCCTCGGCGAATCATGACGAAATAATAATTATCAGGGTCGGCACAGTCAACAGCCTGTACATCTATTGAGGCTATCCTGTAGGATGTATCTGTGCCATAAGCGTCAATACCAAGCAATTCCGCTGCAAAAGCACTGTAAGGGGCATCCGAAACCGAACGGTGCTGCACCGTCACAGCCA
Organism: Bacteroidales bacterium; assembly: GCA_017613375.1. Classification (GTDB taxonomy): domain Bacteria; phylum Bacteroidota; class Bacteroidia; order Bacteroidales; family P3; genus Colimorpha. The sequence continues at coordinate 21,334 of JAGADZ010000015.1, forward strand.
CTCGGAGCTCTGTTTTCGGAAGAGCGTAGAACACGCCACCCGACAGAAAACCCAAATTATCCTCCTTGACAGAATAGACCTTGTATTGGCTGCAAGACACCGTAGAGACTATAACCAATAGAAGTAACAAGCACCTGAAGAGAGCCGTTTTAATAGAAACACCATCAGAAGCTGTGAAATATTTATTATTGCACTTAAAAAGCATATTTATCCAAACAACTGTATATTAAAATAATAAACAAAAACGTTCAGTACCGGAGAAACACCGAAACAGAGTACAAAAATAAGAAAAATACGCGGAATGGGAAAATCGCGGAGACAATATTTGTTTTTTCGAGGAAAAGCCGTTTAAAATCAACGTTTAATAGCCAAAAGGCCGAGAAATGTTATTAGACCGTTGATAAGCAACAGTTCGAAACCGAGCTGATATCCTCCAAAGAGCACTGGAGAATAGAGTTTCAGAAGATAACATATCACAGGGCTAAGAACGGCGACGACAGGCACCAACCTGTCGCGGACAGTCCATTTAGTGAAGAGGCCGAAAGCATACATGCCGAGCAATGGTCCATAGGTGAAACCAGCGATATCGAAAAGGATATTAATCAAAGAATCATTATGGAACGGACGAAAAGCTATTATTACCAAAAGATATAACATAGCAAAAGAGACGTGGACTATTTTGCGATAACGCACCAGCTGTTTCTCTGTGAGGTTTGTCTTCTTTTCAAAATGCAGGAAATCGTAGCAGAATGTGGTCGTCAACGCCGTAAGAGTGCCATCGGCACTGCTGTAGCCAGCCGCGACCATACCGAGCACAAAACAGACAAGAGTAAAGCCTCCCATGGATTGGGCTATCACAGGATAAATCTTGTCGGCCAACACCTTGCCATCGGCACCGACAGGCATCTCAAATCCCGGAGTCTGCATCCCATAATAAATCAGAGCAGCTCCAAGTGTCAGAAAGATGATGTTGACTATTACGAAGAGAAAACTTGACGTAATCACGTTTTTCTGTGCATCACGCAAGGACTTGCAGGTAAGGTTTTTCTGCATCATATCCTGGTCCAAACCCGTCATGGCGATAGTAATGAATGCACCGGAAACAATCTGCTTAAGATAGAACTTCGGATGGTTGACATCAGTCTCCCAGACGCGTGTGTATCCATTATCAGACGAAGCAGACAACAACTCAGGAATACTGATATTCAGATTTTTCAATATAACCACAACTGTCGCTATGGCGGCGAGCAAAAGGAATGTCGTCTGCAGAGTGTCGGTCCATACCACCGTCTTCAATCCTCCACGGAAAGTATAGAGCAAAATGAGGGCAATGAAAACGACAGCCGGAATCCAGAAAGGTATACCCCAAGAGCTGAACACCAATTCATAAAGCACAAAGACCACAAGGTACATCCTAAGTGCCGAGCCAAGAAGACGGGAAAGGATAAAGAATATAGCACCTGTACGCTCGGACGTTCCTCCGAAACGTTGGTCAAGATAGCTGTAGATAGAGGTGAGATTCAATTTATAGTAAAGCGGCAAGAGAAGGAAAGCAATGACAAAATAACCTATTACATAGCCGAACACCAACGGCATGTACGTAAAATCGCCATAATAGACACCTCCGGGTACTGACATGAATGTAACACCCGAAAGAGAAGCCCCAAGCATACCATAAGCCACTACAAACCAAGGAGAACGACGGTTGCCACGAAAGAAAGCATCATTACCCGACGAGCGGCGTGATGTCAGCCACATCACAAAAAAAAGCAAAACCGTGTATAAAACAAAACAAAGTAATATAATATTTTGCGTAGACATCCGTTATAGAATTTGAGTTGCAAAAATACAAAAGTTATCAATTATGGCAAAATCGGGAGCCAAGAAATAAAAAAACTTAGTATTTTTGCAATGTAGAAACAGAGGACATTTAATAAGCATTAGCACATAACAACAATACAGACAATTAATTATGAAGATAAAAAACATCATCGCAGCTGTTCTTTTTATCAGTCTCGGAGCCGTTGTCACGGCACAGAGACCCGCCAACGACGTCGCCATAGACGGTCTACATGGCAAGGTGCAAAAAGTTGTGAAGATAACATATGAAGCCCGTACCGACTTCACAGGAGTGACTTCGGAAGGCGATATACTGGAACGTCTCGAGACAGCATACAATACCAAAGGCTGGAGAAAGACCATGTCATATGTCACACCCGAGGCAGACATTATTTTCCGTTCACGCTTCAAACATGACGGTTTCGGGTTGACCACATTGGAACAGATTGTCGACAACAACGAGAATATCATTGGCCGTACCTATTACTCATATGATGCCAACAACGTATTGAAAGAGATGTGGGTGGAGGATGCCGACCGCCAGATTGAGAGCCGCACCCTTTTCCGCTACGACGCAGAGGGGAGACTGATGCAACGCTCGTTGAACGATGCCGACGGCAACATCTACAAAAGGGAAGTGTTCACCTATAACGGAAACAACATGATTAAAAAGGTTGTTTTCGACCGCAGTGGAAACAAGATGCAAGAGTGGAGATACGAATACGATGCCAACGGCGAACCTGTCTCACAAACCCTGTACGACTATAGCGAAGCAGAGCCTGAGATGTACATCACCCTGTTCCACTATGAATATGACAGCAACGGCAACTGGACACGCCGCACCGAGTCTGAGATTATCGACGGCGAGCCTGTAATGCAGTATATCGTCACCCGCGAGATAGAATATTTCTAAAATGAGACTCTCTTTCAAGAAACTTTTCCTACTTCTGATTGCAATCTTATCAACGACTGCTGTCAGAAGTCAGGATTTGCTTACTCCTTCTAATTACAACCCACATTTTTTAGATTATGAGCAAGCACTACAAGATCTTCTACTTTCATATTATTCGCCGCAACATAATGACTATATTGGCTACGACACTTATTTCCTTTGCAGACCGTCGTTTGGCCCTGAATATTCGCTTGCCATAAAAAAAATGCTTAACTACAACGTTGACAGCTTGATTCTAACCCGTGCGACAGAAAACATCTGGTATAAAAGAGAATACTCTTGGGCAGACAGAAATATGAGAAAAGGCAAAAGGAAAATCCAAGTCGAACGCTATACAATGCCACTCAAGAAAGAGGCCTCAAACCAAATAAAAAGGACATTCCAGAGTGCCATTATGACCTCCTCGCATTTTGCGGATAGCCGTGGAGGGTGTGACGGAGTAACATACGAGTTCTACACCTCAGGCATAAGAGCCGAAGTCTGGACGCCGGAAAAAGACTCCCGGACATACCGACTGGTCAAGATGGCCGACAGCCTTTGCTTAGCCGTCAAACACGGCGACACAGCCATAATACGTCGCCAAATGCCCGTCTGCCAGCAGCTGACAAAAGA
>JAGADZ010000016.1 GCA_017613375.1 Bacteroidales bacterium
CTCTTCATCGAAAGGTGCGTCGTTTCTCACAGCTTCCATAGCCTCTTCGAAGAAAGGTTTCCATCGCAGATTCCAGTAGTAGTGCCGTAGCAGCCCGCCCCACAGACGGTTGGCGTAGTCGTTCAGTACAGGGCCGCCCCATACGGTGAGTAGGGTGCGTGCTTGGGTCTCGTAGTATTTTTGAAGTTCTCGGTCTTCGCCACCCCATGCACGGGCAGACTGGATCCAGTGGTAGAAATCAAACTCAGGCAGGTGGCTGAGTAGTACATCGGCATCGTTCACCAATCGTTTGGCTGCATTGTAGGCTTTTTGCATCCCTTCGAGGTCCTTGTCTTTATAGGCTTGAGTGAAGGCGTTGCGGATATCCATGAAGTGGTTGCCCATCCACTGCGACAGGAGGTTGACGATGTCATATTCATAGCCATACCGTTTCACAGGTTTTTTCATCAGCAGGCGGATGGCCTCCAACAAGTTGTCGTTGTTGTATGAATAGTAGGGCTTGGTGTAGTAGGTGCCGTGCCCTTCGAAGTCGGGACGTGCGACCATCTGGGTCCCGAGACCGTAGAACGACCAGTCCTTGTATACGCTGTCGGCCAGCAGATGCCATGCCTTGCGGACATTGTCGTTAGCCTTGCCATAACGCATGTCGGCCCATTGTGTCACGAAATCTTCCGCCGTTGTTCCCCATATCGAGGCGAAGAGGAATTCGTAAGTCTGGGGGCTGCAGTCGAATCCTTCCAATGTAGACCCTATGCCTGTCAGGTTGTTGTCGGAGTCGGACAGTGCCGACTGCAGTTTGCGTTCTATCTCGTGGAGGTCGCCCACCAGCATGGTATTGCCTCCGAAATTGCCGAGGTAGCACCAGATGAACGGCTGCCCATAGAATCCTCTCGGTTTTGCCGAACTGCTGTCGAGGGTGTTTCGCCAGACCTCTGTTTTCTCACAGAAATAGTCGAGCAGTACAAGACTGTCCTGCGGTACTGCGGTGAGGTAGGAGCGAAGCCTTTCGGGAGTCCATTGTTTGCGTTTGTAGTAGAACACCCAACTCATTTGAAGCCATCGGGCTTGGCTGTCCACAGCTTGCATCGAACGATAGATATGCTCCGATACCGCTGCAAGGTAGTCAGGCTCCCATGACGGAGGATCCATCTCGTTGAAAGGATCGCAGCCGTATATATGGTCGGTTCCGTACAGTTTCTGTTGTTTTGACAGATAGCGTCGCTGTATGTCGGCGAACATCGGGTCGGTGGAATTGAGGAAACAGGTCGATTCAAATCCGCACCAGGGTGACAGATGCTTGATGTCGGCCTCGGGGAACAGCTCTGCTATGCGTCGAGGCACATGGCCTGCAAAAGCGGGTAGCACGGGGGTCATGCCAAGGGCACGCTCACGTTCAAGTATTTTCTTCTGCAGTTCTTTCTGTGCGTCAATCCACGATTGCGGCAGAGGCCCTCCAAAACCGTCGAGGTTGGCCATGCGGTGCCATGGAAGGTGGGCGGGTCCGGAGAAATAGGCGCGTATCTCTTCGTCGGTCATTCCCATCTCACGCCACACCTCTTGCCATACGGCCTCTTGTCCCGTAAGGGCCAGAGGCATGTTTATCCCATTCAGCGCCATCCAGTCGATGAAGCGTTCCCATTGCGGCCACTGCCACCACACCATGGTGTATCCGTAGGTGCAGTAGTTGAGGAAGAAACGCTCCTGCGTCCGCGTGCATCCTCCCTCTTTGGATTCTGGTATGGGCCATTTCTTGGGTAGTTGGAGCGGATTGATGTCTCGCTTTGACCCGCGACCTTGCGGAGCGAACCATGACACATGCACTTTGGCATATTTGCGAAGGTAGTGGTTCAGCCCCACGGCCATACTGATGTCGTTGTTGCCGCAAATCAGTATTTCCTTGCCCCCAGGAGCTTTTTGATAATAAAAACTGTCGCAGGGCAAATCTCTCTTAATGAATACAAAATGGCTTGCCTCAGCCCCCAGCAGTCTCTGGGCAAGTTGCGTGACGGCTTCCTGCGACCATGTGCTTGTTGCCGACAGTATCAGCGTTGATAATATCAATAATGTACGTAATCTCATATTTGTCTGTTTGCAATTGCAAAAATACTATTTTTCTGTGACGTGGTCAAATTTATTGTGTCATTTTTGTTTGTAACACTACTGTTTTGTGTCATTTTGTCAGATATTTACGTTTGGAGCCTATTTTGTTGTGACTATTTTTCAGAAAGGAGTAATAATAAAACCATGAACCTGAATAATTTTACAATCAAAGCACAAGAATCGGTACAAAAAGCAGCGGAGATAGCTCAGGCACATCAGCATCCGAGCGTCGACACTGTTCATCTGTTGAAGGGGTTGCTTAGCGAGGATGAGAACGTCACACCTTATCTCTTGAAAAAAATGGAGGTCAATATCCCGCGTCTTTCGCAGGCTGTCGACGCCCAACTACAGTCTCTGCCACGTGTGAGCGGAGGAAGCCAATATGCAAGCAATGACCTTAATAATACATTTGTTAAGGCTCAGCAGACTGCTACGGAGATGGGCGACGAGTTCGTCTCTGTGGAGCACCTGTTGATAGGACTTGTCAACGGTCGCGACAACATAGCAAGGCTTCTCAAGGATGCCGGGGCATCCGACAAGCAGCTCCGTGCCGCCATCGCGGACCTCCGCAAGGGTAGCAAAGTGGGCAGCCAGACTGCCGAGGACACTTTCAACGCACTGAATAAATATGCAAAAAACCTTAACCAACTGGCTCAAAGCGGCAAACTTGACCCTGTCATCGGTCGTGACGAGGAGATACGTCGTGTGTTGCAGATTCTGAGCCGCCGTACAAAAAACAATCCTATCCTTATCGGCGAACCCGGCGTGGGTAAGACGGCAATAGCCGAAGGAATTGCACACCGTATCGTCAGCGGAGATGTTCCGGAGAACCTGAAGAGCAAAACTCTCTACTCTCTTGATATGGGTGCCATGATAGCTGGAGCAAAGTACAAGGGGGAATTCGAGGAGAGACTCAAGAGTGTCATCCGCGAAATCAATGAATCCGACGGCGATATCATCCTTTTCATCGATGAGATTCATACCCTTGTCGGCGCCGGCGGTGGCGAGGGTGCCATGGATGCCGCCAATATCCTGAAACCGGCCCTTGCACGTGGCGAATTGCGTGCTATAGGTGCTACAACATTGACAGAATACCAGAAATATTTCGAGAAAGACAAGGCTCTTGAACGTCGTTTCCAGAGTGTGCTCATCGACGAACCGGACGTCGCGGACACTATCTCTATTCTTCGTGGTCTTAAGGAACGCTACGAGGTGCACCACAAGGTGCGTATTAAGGATGAGGCTATCATCGCCGCTGCCGAATTGAGCAACCGCTATATCAGCGACCGTTTCCTGCCGGACAAGGCCATAGACCTTATCGACGAGGCTGCTGCCAAACTGCGTATGGAGATAGACTCTGTGCCGGAGGAACTCGATGAGATAGAACGCAAGATCCGTCAGCTCGAAATTGAACGGGAGGCTATCAGCCGTGAGAACGAGCATAGCGACACTCTTGACACTGAATCGCAGCAGGCCAACAGCGACAAACTTAACCGTATCGGTCACGAGATTGGTGAACTGACAGAAGAACGGGACCAGATGAAGGCCCGTTGGCAAAATGAGAAGAATGTCGTGGAGTCCATACAATCAGAAGTCAAGAATATTGAAAGCTATAAATTCGAGGCGGAACAGGCCGAACGGCAAGGTGACTACGGCAAGGTGGCGGAACTGCGCTACGGACGTATCAAGGAGGCCGAAAAGCATGTGGAGGATTTGAAACTTCAACTCCGTACAATGCAGGCCGACAATGCGATGATTAACGAAGAGGTCGACAGCGAACAGATAGCCGAGGTCGTGAGCAAATGGACGGGAATTCCCGTCACCCGTATGATGCAGAGCGAACGCGACAAACTGCTTCATCTCGAAGAACAGCTGCATAAACGTGTTGTCGGACAGAACGAAGCCATCGAGACTATCGCCAATGCAATACGCCGTAACCGTACAGGCCTTAGCGACGGCAAACGGCCTATAGGCAGTTTCATATTTCTCGGCACCACAGGTGTCGGCAAGACGGAACTGGCAAAGGCTTAGGCCGAGGTGCTGTTCGACGACGAGAATATGATGGTGCGTATCGATATGTCGGAGTATCAGGAACGCCACAGTGTCAGCCGTCTCATAGGAGCGCCTCCGGGATATGTGGGCTACGACGAAAGCGGACAACTCACCGAGGCGGTACGTCGCAAACCATACAGTATAGTCCTTTTCGACGAGATAGAGAAGGCTCATCCCGATGTGTTCAATATACTGCTTCAGGTGCTAGAGGACGGCCGTCTGACGGATAACAAGGGCCGTATAGCCGATTTTAAGAACACGATTATTATTATGACGTCAAATATTGGTAGCAACATCATCCACGAGCGTATGAGCGATGTTATGAACATCAACGACTACACCATCGAGAAAACAAAGAATGATGTCTTGGAGCTGCTGAAACAGAATATGCGACCTGAGTTCCTGAACCGTATTGACGAGATTATCATGTTCCGCCCGTTGAGCAAGAAACAGATTCGCGAGGTTGTACGCATACAGCTTGACATTGTGGCCAAAATGCTTGAGAAGAACGAGATTCTTATCAGCGCTACGGACGAGGCTGTCAATCACCTGGCCGATATTGGCTTTGACCCTGCAATGGGAGCCCGTCCTGTCAAACGAGTTATTCAGCGTCAGATTCTCAACGAATTGTCACGTCAGATACTGGAAGAAAAAATACACACCGGTGAGAATATTATTATCGATGTCATCGACGACCAGTTCGTCTTCTACAATTCGAGCATGAAATGATAGAACAGGGCGGCCATCAGCCGCCCTGTTCTTTTTATCTTTTACAGTAAAAAAGGTTCGGTAACAGTTCTGTATTCTGTCGAATAGCTATTGTCTGTGTTGCGGAGACAAAAGGAATAAGGTTTGACGGATAATGGAGAACGTATAACGGAGAATTGCAGAATTGTTCGCTTTGGTGGGTCGTCGTGGTGGTTGCAGATATTGGTCTGCCGGTGGAGAAACATCTCGCTTTCAAGGGCTGCTGTTGTTGCCTTTGAAAACTCGGATATGGGAAGAATGATTGACAGTGTTCCGTTAGGGGATAGTAGTTGACGGGAGTATGAGAATAGTTCGTTTAGTGAGAGAGTGTCGTCGTGACGTGCTATTCGTCTGCGAAGGTCTGTGTTACGCAGTGAGTTTGAAAAATAGGGCGGGTTTGAGATTATCAGGTCGTAAGAGGTGTGTGACTGACCGGCGAATTCTTGCAGGGTGATGTTATTTGCGTCAAGTCGGTCGCTCCATCGGGATTTGGCAAAGTTGGCAGCGGCTACTTCAATAGTTTCGGTGTCAATATCTATTGCGGTTATTTGGGCATTGGGGAAACGTTGTGCCATCATCAGGGCCAGGATGCCGCATCCTGTCCCTACATCCAGAATTCTGGACGTCATTTTTTTTGGTTCCACCATCGCCCCTAATAGAATGGCATCGTTACCAACTTTCATAGTGGCTCCGCTATCTTCAATAGAGAATTCCTTTAAATAAAACATTTGAAAACTATGACGAAGACGAAAACTTAGACGAAAACTTTTTTCTTTAAACTTCGCAAAAAAAAAATTATACAAAAAAACTGCTGTACAGATGCACAGCAGTTTTTCTCGCTTTTGTATAATGCCTTTATTTTGCTTCTTTTGCTGCGTTATAGAAGATCTTCAATGCACTTGAAGCACGCAGTTCTTGTTTGATATCGCTAATCAAACCCATCTTAACCTTTCCGTCTGCTTTGATGGCGAAGGTTAAAAGAAGCTTGTCTTGATCGGAACGAGCGTTTTTCTCTAGCTCTACGAACTGTCTGATGTCGGAAACATCGGCAATTTGGTCATTAAGCTGGATACGAGGCTCGGTACCATACTTTGCAGCATAGTTGTCCATAGGGACACCGATATTGATGTAGCTTACAAGGTTCTTTTTTTCCAGTTTGGTTACTTCAGAACCCCTCGGCGGGTTGATTTTTATAAACAGAGTGCTTTCACGCATGGTGGTGATGACCATAAAGAAGAAGAGCAGCATGAAGATAATATCGGACATGGAACCCATGTTCAGTCCGGGAGTACCTTTGTCATTTTTTTGTTTAAAACGTGCCATTATTTTCCTCCTCCTTTATTTGCAGGTTCGGCCTCGGAGATAGCGACAGGTATAGCCTTGCCGATAGCTTCGCGACGAGCCTCGTCTAAGTCATTGTAAGCTTTGTGAAATTTCTCTCTTGCCAGTTCGTCACGCAACTCGTTGATGGCAGCAGTTAACTCATTCTGTACACGGAAATACATGTCGTATGAGGTACCACGGTCATTCTGTAACGAGATGACACCTTTAGTCACAGGATAGACTCCAATGAATTCTATCTGTGTGGGATTCTTTTCAGGCAGGTCTGGACGATCCAGAGGATTGCTGAAGAATTCCTTGGCTCTCTCTTTCAACAAACTAATGTCTCCGACTTCCTTGTTGAAAAGAATACGGTCATTACGGTTGATCTTAACTTGGAATATGTTGCGTTCACGAACTTCTGGCGGCTGAAAATCCGGCGGCAGCGGCGGTGGCAGACGCCGAGCGATACCCATATCCGTGTTGATGCTGGATACCATCAGGAAGAAGGCCAGCAACAAGAACGAGATGTCGGACATCGCGCTTGTATTTAAACCAGGAGTTGCTCTTTTAGCCATAACTATTTATTTTTTTAAAAGTTTTGATACTAAAGGCCATACAATCATCACAGCCAATGCCCCGACAACGGTGAAGTAAGTCGTGTAGCATGCTCCGGCGATAAATTTCGCGGTGACTGCACTTGTATTGTATCTGTTCAGGAATAATTCCGGCATTGTATCGCCCATCGCAAGCAGAAAAGCAGCACCAAGGACCACGATTATTGCAATGGCGAAAATGACAGTCTTTTTTACCTTGTCTTTCAGACTGTATATTCCAAAAGCAATCCAAATCGCAAGACTTAATAAAATGTAGCAAATCAATACCCAGAATGCAACATCAAACATTGCACCGAACTTGGCCTGGTTGGCTGCAAACAGTATGGCGCATACCGATACCAAAATGGCAACAGCAAGGCTGATTATTATTGTTATCTTTTTTAATTTCTCTAACATAACGTAAGGATTAAAAGGTTAGTAACTTAATTATCTATATCCTTACACTATTATTTGCGATTCTTAATGAGGATGTCCATGAAAGTGATGGAACCATCTTCCATTTGAGAAACGAGGCTCTCGATTTTGGTGAGGATGTAGTTGTAGAAAATCTGAAGGATGATAGCGACGACAAGACCGAAAATGGTCGTCAACAGAGCCACTTTCATACCACCGGCAACGACGGTCGGGCTGATATCACCAGCTTTCTCGATGTCATCAAATGCCTTGACCATACCAATAACGGTACCGAGGAATCCGAATGAAGGAGCCAGTGCGATGAAAAGGGCAATCCATGTCAGGTTGGCCTCGAGACGTGCCATCTGTACACCACCGTAGGAGGTGACGGCTTTCTCGACATTTTCAAGACCTTCGTCAATACGGTCAAGACCCTGATAGAAGATGCTGGCAACAGGACCGCGAGTGTTGCGGCAGAGTTCCTTTGCTGCAGCATAGTCGCCTTTCTGTACATTGCCTTCAATGCCTTCGAGAAGTCTATTGACATTTGTTGTTGCCATGTTAAGATAAATGATACGCTCGATAACGAGTGCCATACCGAGGATGAGGCAGAGGAGCACGGGGGTCATCCAGCCTGCACCACCTTGTATGTATTTTTCTTTCAAAACCTCATGGAATGATTTGGCTTCTACTGCTTCATCTTTGACAGCATTTTCTTGCTCTGTGGTAGCGGCAGTAGCAGTGGAATCATTTACAACAGCTGCAGAATCTTTGTTGACTTGCTCAGTGCTGGGGGCGTTGTTGGCGGCCGGCTGCTGAGCCATAACACTGTTGAGATTGGTGAATGTCAATAATCCAATTACTGACATTAAAGCAATTACTTTTTTCATGATTTTTTTTACTGTGTTAATTATTAATTAGTTAATTTAATTTTTGTCGTATACAATACAAATGCAAATTTAGTAATATAATTGCAATTGAGAAAGCTTTTTTCCTTTTTTTTTTGTTTTGTTTTTGAAGAAATAATATAAGTTCTTATTTTTTAGTAATATAAGTTTTGTGATATTATTGGGTGTTTCTATACTTTCCTATCCAGTAGTTTTGCGGCTATCTGACGTAACGCCGTCTTGTTTGTTTCGGGCCTTTTTATAGTCAACAAGGATTGCTCTGCAGTGGCATGCATCTCACTGATTGTTTTTTCAATAGAGCTCTTTATGTCAAGAGATGCATATATATTTAGGACTTCTTGTATCTTCCCTGTGGGATTGTTTGGCGTCTCGGAAAAAAGTCTGCGGAGTTTCTGCCTCTGCTCTGTGTCGCCTTTTTCCAATGCGGTAAGGTAGAGAATGGTTTTTTTGTTGTCTTTGATGTCGGTGCCTGTCTCTTTGCCGAAAGTGGCGACGTCTCCGTAGGCATCTAACAAATCGTCACGTAATTGGAAAGCCAGTCCGATTGCAATTCCGAAATTATATAGATTCTCTATGTCCTCGGAAGGAGCATTGGCATAGAGTGCGCCGATTTTTAATGCACTGGCCAACAGTACGGCGGTTTTCAGCCGTATCATCTGCATGTATTCTTCTATACTTACATCGTCACGTGTCTCAAAATCCATGTCGTATTGCTGTCCTTCGCATATCTCCATGCTTGTTTTCTCAAATGTCCTAAGAATTTCAAGCAGATTGACATGCGGCTTTTTCAGGAAATAACGCCACGCAAGGATGTTCATGGCATCTCCTGACAGGATGGCTGTGTTCTCGTCCCATTTACGGTATACGGTGGGCTTCCCTCTGCGTATGGGGGACTTGTCCATAAGGTCGTCGTGCAAGAGCGTGAAATTGTGAAAGGTCTCGACGCCGATTGCAGCATGGGCGGCATCTTCAATGTCGCCTCCGAACAGGTCCGTTGCGGCTAAAAGCAAGGTGGGACGTATACGTTTGCCTCCTAAGGAGAGGGTATAGGCTATGGGTTCGTAGAGTCGCTTGGGTTCGCTGACGAATTCTTCATTTTCGAAGAGACTCTGCACTTTTTTGAATAATTCTTCAAGGGTATACATTTCGTTGTGTGTTTTCAGAGCGTTTTTAGAAAGGATAGTCAATACCTATGTTTGCAATGACTTGTCTGATATGCCAATAGGGAATACGCCACCGCTCTCCCTCCAGCTGGCCGGGATCGTAGAGAGGTATTGAGAAATCACACCGCACCGTGACGATGGATATGTTCGCACGCAATCCAAATCCAATTCCGGTTGCAATGCTTTTGTAAAAATCGCCGAACTTGAACTGGCCACCGGGGAACTCTTCGGATTCGTGAATTAACCACACATTGCCTATGTCGGCAAAAAGAGCCCCTTCAAATATGGAAAAGATGGGAAATCGGTGTTCGAGGTTTATTACCAGTTGCATGTCGCCGACACGCTCAAACATCCTTTCATTGCCAATGTGGTAGTTTCCAGGCCCCAATTGTCGCAAATGCCATGCACGCATCGTCGTCGGTCCACCGCCGTAAAAACTCTTCTCGTAGGGCATAACGTATGAGTTTTTGTACGGGAACCCTATACCAGCCATTATTCTCGCCACAAAAGTGTTTTTTTCGCCGATATAGAAATAGTGTTTGTATTCGGTGTTCAATCTCAAATATTGTGAAAAAGGCACCCCGAAATACTGTTTAATTTCGTTTTCATCCTTGGGACCATTAGTCAGATTGCTTATAAGGCACAGCAAGTTTCCGGCGCTTTCTGCGGAGATGTGAATGTAGTCGAAGTCTTGTCGGGTGCCGAATTGTTGCGTGTTGTGTACGAAATCGTAGCGCGCATCCATGATGAAGTGGTTGCTGTACTGGTACTTTAACCGGGCATCGGAAAAACTTTCCATACGGCGATTGAAGGCGGAGTCAATATCAAGATATCTGACAAAAGTTAGCTCTAACGGTAGTAACTGATGACCGTTGTTCCTTTTGACCCAATTGTAACCAAATCCGATGTTGGCAAGGGCTCTCTCGAAATAATACTCTCGATATTGATAATTGGCACCAAGAGATATCAAGGTGTGAGGCCTTAGCTGTTGCCATAATAGCGAATGTTGCAAAAATTTAGTTAATAATTGGAGTGGAAACAGGAATGTCGGCAGGTCAAGGGAAAGGTCCAGACCAAGCTCGAAATCTGTGAAGTTGTTGATAGGGTCTCCATCATTGCTGTTTTTCAACGCCAGCTTTGGAAGCTCTATGAGTCCAGACACTTCGGCTTTGAATAGTTCGGCACCTCCGAAAAGATTCTTGTTTAGATAACTCAGCTTGGTTTCAAGTCCGAAATTGCCGCTCATAAGCCCCTGATATTTCTCCTTGACTAGCAGCGAGTTGTTTAATTCTACAGAGAGTCCTATGCGTTGCCGCTTGGCATTCATCAAACGGACTCTGGCATTAAGCATCCGGTTGGTGTCGCAACTGTTGGGAGACTCCTGATAGTCTATGTTGATATATTTGAAATTTCTCAGATTCAATAGCGAATTGTATGTCTGGTCGGTATTCGTCGGACTATATAACCGATTGTTGAATAAATACATTGACCGGGCGATAATCTTTGGACTTATTTCCAACGGGTGGCCTTTATCATGCAAAAATATATAATCAGTACTATATTTTCTGTAACGACTTGTATATACAGTCCTTTCCAAGGCTCCGGGCTCGGAAACATTAGAGTATATATAAATGGTGTCTATATGGTATTTTTGAAGCGGGCGTGTGGTGACATCCCTGTTATTGTCTATGATACGTAGATTGCTTACGATGACCTTTATTGAAAGATTGTGCTCATCGTAATCGTAATTGATTGTGTCTACATTGTATGATATCAGGTCTGATGAGGCATAGTAATAGCCTTCGTTGCGTAGTCTTGATGCTATTCTGTTGCGCTCTTCGGACAGGATGTCTTGGTCATAGTAATCGCCTTTTTGTATCAGGCTTTCTCTTCGCCATTTGTTTATCAGGACATTGACCTCTGGCGTTTCGGCATAGAATATTACACTGTCTATACGATAGCGTGAGGAAGGTCTGATAATATATGTGACATCTATGTCTCGGAGACTTTTGCCTAGGGTGTCCAATTTGAAATATACTTCGGAGTTAAAGCAACCCTTGCTTGCGAGTAGTTTTTTGATTTGCTCTCCTGTTTCGTAGGCTTTTTTTTCATTATATACCACGGGGGGCTCTCCTCTATCGCGAATGAATCTCTGCCAAGAGTTGTTTTTTGAAGGTGTCGACATACAATAAATCCACATCTTCATACGGGCAACGCCAAGGAGCCTTTTGTTCGGTGTCTGCAAATAGTATTTCTCAATACCGCCAAGGGCTTCAACAATCTCTTTCGGAGGTGTGTCGCCATCGGGCATCTCAATGGTGTAACGGTTCTTCGACAGTAGTTTGTCGTCAGGCTTGACAAACTTGTCCAGACTGCTGCATGAACTATATGCCAAAGCCATGATAGTCACCACGAGAGCAGCAATGCCACGGGAAATACTGTTATGGAAACGTCTTGCCGTCATTTTTCCTCGGTTTTGTCTATTATCTTTTTTGTTGCTCCAAGGTTCTCGCTTATGTATTTATTGCAGGCCGCCCTGGCTCTGCAGTACGACTCTTCGTTGTCGAGCCATTCTCGCAAAATCTCGTTAAGAGTGGATGCGTCGCTGTAACTCATGGCTCCGCCAGTGGCAATCAAATTATTGGCTTCCTGGAATTTTTGGTAGTTTGGCCCGAAACATACGGGACAGCCAAAAACGGCGGCTTCCAGAATATTATGTATCCCTTTGCCGAAGCCTCCTCCAATATATGCAATGGTGGCATAGCGGTATAGGGATGACAACATGCCGATATTGTCTATTATCAGTACTTTGCGGTTTTCTATCGATGAGTCGCCTTCGCTTATACTTGAATAACGTATGCAATTTGCCTCGCCAAACAACCTTTCAATATGTTTCAGATGATTTTCGCCTATCATGTGTGGAGCAAGAATCAACTTTAACGGCTTGGCGTAAGAATCGACAAATTGTTTGATGTTCTCTTCGTCGGGTTCCCAGCTGCTTCCCGCCATCAACACGGGGGTCTGTCCGTTCCCTAAGAATGCTTCAACTATTGGATAGTGTTTCGCATGACTTGCTATATCTCTTACTCGGTCGAAACGTGTGTCTCCTGCAATGGAACAGCGCTCAATGCCTATGGAATGAAGCAAATCCATAGACTCTTCGTTCTGTACGAATAAATGGTTGTAACAGTTCAACTGCCGAGCAAACCAAAGTCCGTAAGGTTTGAAGAAATACTGCGATTTGCGGAATATGGCGGAGAATATGTATGTGGGAATGTTGCGTAGATGTAGCTGGTGTAGATAATTGAACCAGAAATCGTACTTCACAAAGAAGGCAATGTCGGGATGCATCATGGCTATCAAACGCTTTGCGTTATGTCGCGTGTCTGGAGGCAGGTAGCAAACGATATCTGCTTTTGTATAGTCTTTGCGTATCTCGTAGCCTGAAGGAGAAAAAAAAGTAAGACAAATCTTGTATTCGGGATGTCTGTCTCGGAAGACCTCGATTACTGGACGGGCCTGTTCGAATTCCCCTAACGATGATGCATGGAACCATGCCACTTTGCTGTCTTTCAGAATCTCTTTTGGAAAGTGCTGCTCCCATTTTTTCCATCCTATAGACATCTGCCGGGCTTTCACGTTAAATGGCGCCGCAATTCGTACTGATGTGGCGTAGCAACCTATGGCATAGCTATATAATGTGCGCATCATGGCGAGTTAGTAGAGTAGGTGATAGTCATATGCTGTCTTGCCTTTCAATGGAATCATCCAGCATATCTTTAATCCGTATATCAAATCGAAGTATTTGTTGTTGTCGGGACCTTGTAATCCCATTTGGTAGTCTATGACGTAGTCTCGTGTGGAATGGGACCAGCACTGCGTTAATTCAAATGCCACGTAGATATTGACGACATTGTAGTCTTTACTCATGTACCAGAAACCGATGCTCTCAGTAAGAATGCCGCCAAACCTGCTGTGGTCGTATAAACGCGCATAGTCGCCTTGCAACTGAGGAGCGTTGACGTCGTTCATGAAGAATATCGTTTTCTGATTCATAAAGCCTCCGAACAACCTTGTGACAATGCCTGAATTGGGATTTTGGTCGTTTAGGGTGAATATCTTGCCTATTCCAAGTCTGAATGTAAGTCCTCTGTTGTAACATGTCACATTGGCATCGGTGCCGTTAGTGCCAGCCACGATAGGGGAGGCATCATGTGTATAGACATCACCTAAACGGATGTTGCGGTCTCTTAGGTTGTCGCCTCCAATGGTCAATACTCCGTCAACAGAAAACAAATAGTTTGTTTTTGTCTTGTAGGATGCTTCCAGTCCGAAATTAAGATAGGGAGGCTTGTACAGGTCGTACATGCCGTTTTCACTGGACAGATTGTTGGAAGGGATTGTCGTCCCAAAGGTGAAGCCGATAATGGGGCATGATATCGTGTCTTGTGTAAGTTTGATTTGTGCTGTCGCATCCTGTAGCACAAACATACATAGAATTGTTGCAAGTAAGGTCTTCGGTTTCATTTGTGAAATGATTACTTGTTGAGGTAGGTCTTTAACCCTAATGCGTTTAGTATTTTTGGTAAAAGGTCGATGTTGTTGTTGATGCCTGAGAAAGTCTCAGCACATGGACCATAACTGAATACAGGTACCATAACACCAGAATGATTGCCGGTGACATATTTACATTCATTTTTACCTTCCTCGATATTGCCGCCGACCAAAACAAGGCCTCCTGTCTCATGGTCTGCGGTGACAACGACCAACGTGTTGCCGTCTTTCTCGGCAAAATCAAGGACTATTTTTAGCATGGACTCAAAGTCTGCCAGCTCGGCTTCCATGTAGGCTGCATCGTTGTTGTGACAGGCCCAGTCTATCTGTGAACCTTCTATCATTAGAGCGAAACCCTTGGGATTTTTACTTAGTATTTCAAGGGCTTTTTTTGTACCCTGTGCCAACACAGGGTCTCGTCCTGGAGCTATGGGGCCGTAATAGTTCTCGCAGAAGAATGTTACTAGTTTGTTGCTGCGGGAACGGTTCATCTCTTCCAAACTGTAGGTTATCTCATAACCGCGTCTCAGTAAGGTGTCCAAGGGATTCTGGCCGTCTTTGCGGTTCTCGGGACGGAAATTGTGAAGGCCTCCGCCTATCATGACATCGTATCCACATTGAGCCATCTGCATACTGATGGTGTCGTACATCTTTCTGTTAGGCACATGAGCATAGGTACTTGCAGGCGTGGCGTCAAGGACACTGCATGTGACGACAAAGCCTGTGGACATGCGCGCTTCATGAGCAAAACTAAGTAACGACGGTATAGGAGTGGTGTCGGGTAATACACCGAGATGGTGATTGTTGGTCTTTCTTCCCGTGACAATGGCTGTTCCTCCGGCTCCGCTGTCAGTGGTGTATCTGTTATGGGAGAAAGTCCTGGAGAATCCGGAGAAAGGGAAACGCAGGAAATTGGAATTCTCTTTCTGAGCAACAATGGAAGCATAGACTTGGGCTGTGCCCATGCCGTCGCCAATAATGAGTATTACATTCTTGGCTTTGGTCCCTTTTGCAGGGGAAGGCTCTAACCACTCTCCTGACTCGGAGGCTTGCGTGATGGGGTCTGTTCCGACGTTGATCTGTCGTTGGTTCGCCTGTTGCCCTATGACAGATGTTGTGAAAAATACAACGACGATAAGAACTGATATTTTCTTTAGCATAAGATAGTCAATGATTTATGTAAATGTATTTTGCTATGTCGGATTATCTTCTACCTCCGCCGCCAGAACCGCCGCGGGAACCGCCGCCACCACCATGGCTGCCGCCGCCACCGCCACGTGAACCACTGCCGCCACCAAAACTGCCGCCACCACGTGAACCGCTGCCACCGCCAAAACTACCGCTGCTGCGTGAGCTGGTGTGCGTGCCGGTGTTGAAGTCGCTATTTGTACGAGTGGGAACATTGCGGTTGCCGTTATAGTCGAAGTTGCGCGTGCGGTAGTTGTTGTTGTTATTGCTTACACGTGTGGTGCCGGCGGGACGGGTATAACCGTTCTGGCGTGTGACAGAACTGTTTCCGCCATAGCTGTTACGGCTGGTGTTGTTGCGTGTCGCCGCACGTGACGCCCTGTCTGACGCAATATGTTCGGGCTTGCCATAGCGCGCTGTGCCACCGTTGCCTGCATTGGTGCGTCCTGCAGTCGCGGCATCGCCTCTCCTGGCAACGCCGGTGCCGCTGACATTGCCACGGGTACCGCGTCCGCCATTGTTCAGGTCAACACCGCCGCGACGCACAGGATTGGGGGAGGGCGTCGTTGTCGGACGTGTCGTCATGGTTCTGCTAAGATTGTGGTCAGTGCCGAGATATCCGTGGCCGAAAGGATAGTTGCTGCCGTATCTGCCGCCGGAAAGATATCCGTGACCCCATCCGTGGTATGCATAGTGGCCGTAATAGCCATGATAGTAATAGGGATCGTAATACCATGGCGAATACCATCCGAAACCCCAGAAGGGATCGTACCCCCAGCCATAGCAGAAGAAGGGGTCGTAACCCCAGCCGATATGCCAATAACTGCCACCCCATCCATGATAGTACCAGGTGTTCCAGTATGGGCTGAACCAAGGATCCCAAGCATAGTAAATACTTGCCCCCCAATAGTAGGGATTTCCTGTATACCAATACATGTTGGTGTAGTATCCGTCAAAGTAGTTCCATCCCATTCCACGGTGGAACCGGTTGATTCGTGCGGTATAGGCATAGTCGTAATAGTTCTCTCTGTCAAACGACCCATTCACGGTATCGGTATTGGCGGAGGTGTCGGGCTCTTCCCCTATGAGTTCGACGGTGAGATTTTCACTTTTGCTCACCACAGAGGTGTCTTTGTAAATCTGCGGAACAGGGGCCTTTATCCCTTTTCTGGGATGTGAATAGTAGTTTTCACTGCCTACGTTGTTTTGTGCCGACAGGTCTGGACAAAATATAGCCGATAAAAATAACGCACATAAAACGCTAATATATAATTTATTCATATGCGAACTTTTTAAAAGGTTATTTACTTTATTTTCTGTATTACTATTTATTTAGTAATTTTGCATTTCGAAATTTGCGTGCAAAAATACGCTTTTTATGTGAATGATAACGTTATTCTTTAAAAAAAATTATAAACAGTATATATAAATGGCAAAAGATTTTGTGAAACGCTCCGAGAATTTCTCGGACTGGTATAACGAGTTGGTCGTGCGTGCCGACTTGGCTGAAAACTCTGCTGTCCGTGGTTGTATGGTTATCAAGCCGTATGGTTATGCTATTTGGGAGAAAATGCATGACGCTCTTGACAAAATGTTCAAGGATACGGGACACCAGAACGCTTACTTTCCAATATTTATTCCTAAATCGTTCCTCAGCCGGGAGGCCGACCATGTGAAAGGCTTTGCAAAAGAATGTGCCGTAGTCACTCATTATCGTTTGAAAACCAATGATGAGGGAACGGGTGTCGTCGTTGACCCGGAGGCACGGCTCGAAGAAGAATTGATAGTGCGTCCGACTTCTGAGACTATTATTTGGAGTACTTACAAGAACTGGATAAAGTCATATCGCGACCTCCCGATACTTTGTAACCAGTGGGCTAATGTTGTTCGTTGGGAAATGCGTACACGTATGTTCCTTCGCACGGCAGAATTTCTCTGGCAGGAGGGCCATACCGCACATGCTACGCGTGACGAGGCTGAGGCTGAGGCACGTCGTATGTTGGATGTGTATGCCGATTTTGCAAACAATTGGATGGCTGTGCCTGTTGTGAAAGGTGTGAAATCCCCGAATGAACGTTTTGCAGGAGCTCTTGACACATACTGTATAGAGGCTATGATGCAGGACGGAAAGGCTCTGCAGGCTGGTACATCGCATTTCCTCGGTCAGAATTTCGCCAAGGCGTTTGACGTCCAGTTCCTCAACAAAGAGAATAAACTCGAATATGTGTGGGCTACATCTTGGGGCGTGTCAACTCGTTTGATGGGTGCCCTCATCATGACTCACAGCGATGACAACGGTCTGGTGCTGCCTCCTAAACTGGCTCCTATCCAGGTGGCTATCGTGCCTATATGCAAGAGCGACGAACAATACAGCCAGGTGGATGCCAAAGTGCAGCCTGTTATCGACGCACTCCGTGCAAAAGGTATTAGCGTGAAGTATGATAATCGCCCGGAATACAAACCGGGTTGGAAATTCACCGAGTATGAGTTCAAAGGTGTGCCAGTGCGACTGGCTATAGGCCCTCGCGACCTTGAGAATGGCACCTGTGAGGTATGCCGCCGTGATACCCTCGAGAAAATCACTATGCCTATCGAAGGTATTGCTGACCATGTCGAGAAACTTATGGAGACGATTCAACAGAATATTTTCCAGAAAGCTCTCGATTTCAGAATGGCCAATACTCGCAAGGTTGACACTTGGGAGGATTTCAAGGTCGAGATTGAGAAAAACGGATTCCTGCTCTGCCATTGGGACGGCACCTCTGAGACTGAAGAAAAAATCAAGGCTGAGACAAAGGCTACAATTCGTTGTATTCCTTATGACGCTCCTGCAGAGGAGGGTAAGTGTATCTTCAGCGGAAAACCAAGCCACCGCCGCGTGATTTTCGCTCGCGCTTATTGATTTAAACTAAATACCTTACAAATAACCCACGGACAGGACTCGTCTCCTTTCCGTGGGTTTTGGTTTATTCGGATGTCTGGTAGACATCATGACGCCATTTAATGAAAAATAATTACAATCATACAATATATTAAGTTAATTTGCGTTAACAAACGTAGTTATTAACTCTTAAACTCTATAATTATGAAGATTATTAACAAAATGCTGGCTGAAGGTTTCGGTACCTTCGTATTGGTGCTTGGCGGTTGCGGGACTGCCTTGTTCGGCCATGTGGGATTTCTCGGTGTGGCTATTGCTTTTGGCCTTACCGTTATCGCTATGGCTTATGGCATAGGACATGTCAGTGGAGCACATCTTAATCCCGCTGTCTCTTTTGGCGTTTTTATCAATGGTAGGATGAGTTTTAAGGACATGCTGTGCTATTGGGTAGCACAGATTATCGGTGCCATCGTGGCAGGTGCTGTTCTTCTGGCTGTCTGGAAAGCGGCAGGAATGGGCAATACAGGTGTCTTCGCCGCCAACGGTTTCGGTAGCGAGTTTCAGGCTGCGGCAGGCGACGGATATCTCAATGTGGGTTGGATTGGCGCTTTCGTCATTGAAGCAGTGTTGACATTTGTGTTCCTTATGGTCATCCTCGGCGCTACAGACGAACGTTCTAACACTAAAGCGGCTGGCCTTGCCATCGGTCTTACACTGACATTGATTCACTTGGTCTCCATTCCACTGACCAATACCAGCGTTAACCCGGCACGCTCTATCAGCCAGGCTATTTTCTCTGACTGCACCACGTGGTCCGCATGTGGCCAACTCTGGCTCTTCATCGTGGCTCCACTCGTAGGCGCTTGCATAGCAGGACTGTTCTACAAATGTGTGGCTCCTAAAGAGAAATAATTTATTATAACCTTTCGAAATTTAAATGGATGCCGTGATTGGCATCCATTTATTTTTTGTTGAACCATTCGAATACGGCCTTGGCTTTGGAAAGCCCTATCGCTGATGCAAGGTCGTCAAGGGTCTGGAGTCGTATCTCTTTCACTGAACCGAAACGTAGCAGCAGGTCGCGTGCTGTCTTTTCTCCAATTCCTGGAATGTCGGTCAACTGTGTACGGAACGTGCTTTTGCTGCGTTTGTCCCTATGGAATGTTATTGCAAAACGGTGCACTTCATTCTGTATCTGTTCGAGAAGATGAAACAGTTGGTCGTTTGGCTTCAGACCGACTACCTGGATTTGCCAGTCGGTGTCGTAACATAGCAGCTCGTTGGTGCGGTGACGATTGTTTTTTGCCAGACCGGCAATGGGAATGTCGAGCTTCAGCTCTTCAACAACAACCTGTCTCGCAACTTCCATTTGGCCTGCTCCACCATCGACAATGAGCAGTTCAGGGAGTTTCTTGCCTTCGTCGGAAAGCCTCTTGTAACGACGATGGATCACTTCTCCCATGGAGGCGTAGTCGTCGGGACCTTCCACTGTCTTGATGTTGAATTTACGGTATTCGTTACGATTGGGCTTGCCATTGGTGAAACGCACCATTGCGGCAACAGGATAGGCACCTTGGATGTTGCTGTTGTCGAAACATTCGATGTCGACAGGCGTGTTCCTTAGATGAAGCTCTCTCTGTAAACGTTCCATCAACTGGTTGTGACCGTCGTCGGGATTCACAAGCAGCCGTTGGTGAATACACTGATGCTGGTGGGCTTTTACATTTCGGAGACTTAACTCAAGCAACTGCTTGCGGTCGCCTCGCGAGGGTACGGTCTGTTTCAGATAGTCGTTGGGGATGTCATCGACATGGAACGGTACAATGGCTTCGTCGGCAGTGCTTTCTGTACGCTCGTGAAGCTCGGGGATGATGGTCGCGAGGATTTCGCTATCGCTCTCATCAAGTTGTTTCTTCACCTCTGTGGAGAATGAGTGGATAATGCTGCCGTTCTTGATACGCATCATATTGATATATGCGTATTTGCTGTCGGAAATGATGGAAAAGACATCAACGTCGCGGACATTGGTGTTTACTACGGTTGATTTGTATTGATACTCTTCCAACAGCCTGATTTTCCGGCGTAGCGTCTCGGCTTCTTCAAATCTAAGCTCGTTGGCGAGAGACAGCATCTCTTTTTTCATGGCTTCAAGAATCTCACCGAAGTCTCCACGCAGTATTTTGCGTATCCTTTGGAAAGTCTCTATATAGGCTTCGTGACTTTCTTTGCCAGTACAGGGAGCGTTGCAAAGCCCTATCTGGTGATTCATGCAGGGGCGGTCGCCTCCGATGACGACTTGCTTTTCAGTGTCCCAACGCAGTTTTTTATGACAGGAACGGTAACAGAACAGTTTGCGTATGATGTCTTGAAGCTCACGAAGGATACGCTGGTTGGGGTATGGCCCGAAGAACTGCCCTTTGTTGTTCTTCCGGTCACGAGTGAAAAGAAGGCGAGGGTAGTCCTCATCTGTGATACAAAGATAAGGATAGGTCTTGTCGTCCTTCAACATGCTGTTGTATCGGGGCTGATACTGCTTTATCAGATTGTTCTCCAGAAGTAATGCGTCAACCTCGGTGGCGACGACAGTGGTCCTCAGATCGTAAATATGACGCACAAGCATCTTTATCTTTGAACTGTGTTCATCATATCTGTTAAAATAGGAACTGACACGTCGTTGAAGATTGCGTGCCTTGCCGACATATATCACATTCCCCGATTCATCAAGATATTGGTATACACCTGGTGTCTCGGGGATGGTCTTCAACCGCAGTTTGATACGGTCGATATTTTTATTTATTGATTTGTCTATCATCGGCAACTATGGTAAGGACACGACCTCATATACCGGATTTCTCGATTTTGAGACTTAGACTGCTCACGCCATGCAGTTCATATTTGGATGTGCGTTGTGATATCATGTATGTATATGCACCTTTGGTATTGTATAGTCGTAGTCTTTCTATGGTGTCTGTCACAGTGCAGTAGTTCTCAATTGTTGACCCTCTGAGTTTTCCTTTCCTGTCACGCAGACGCAACTCTGGCATGATGTTGTGTCTTTCGTTGGAATCGGCATAGAAGTTCACGGTTATGGGTAAAGTGTTGGTGGTTAGAAAATTTGTGTCATATTTTAGCGTTACACATATATTATAGTAATCGTCGGTATTGTTTATGTCGGCGACAAATACTTCGGGCTCGAAACGCAGCCAGCAGTTGTCCTTGAAAAAATGCGTCTCGTCAATGCTTACAGATTTTCCACATCCTAAGAGTGTGAGTGCCAATGTCAGAACAGTGAATGCTTTTTTCATCATGTGTTGATTAATTAATGTATGACAAGAATCTTAGTATTGTCGATTATAAAATTATGACAAAGCTCGTGTACTATCGATAAAAAATGTTTAGTTTTATTTTAATAATGATTAAAAGAAATTTATAACGATGTGATGGATTATTTTATTGACTGTTAGCAAAAAACACTTTAACCTTTAACCATTACCCCATTCTGTTAATCAACTCTTGCATTATCTGTATGGCGTTGGTGGCGGCACCTTTTCTAAGGTTGTCGGCAACGACCCAGAGGTTCAGACTGCGTGGTTGTGACAGGTCCCTGCGGACACGGCCTACGAAGACTTCATCGCGGCTCTCACTCATGATGGGCATGGGGTACTGCAGCCTTTCAGGATCGTCATATAGTACTATTCCTGGTGTCGTTGCTATAATGCGCCGTGCTTCGGCAATGTCGAACTCTTTGTGAAATTCCACATTTACAGCCTCGCTGTGTCCGCCAACAACAGGCACACGTGCAACGGTGGCGGTTACTGCGATATCAGGGGCACGAAGGATTTTCCGCGTTTCGTCAACAAGTTTCTGCTCTTCGGTGGTGTATCCGTCTTCTTGGAAGTCTCCACCATGAGGAAATAGGTTCCGGAATATCTGATAAGGATAGGCTTGGCTGTGTTCACCCATGGCGCTAAGTTGCGTGGGCATCTCGTGACCGGCATTGCGCACCTGTTCGGCATGCCAGGCTTCCTCTTCCTGTAACTGATGAACGGCTTTTATTCCTGTCCCTGTGATGGATTGATAGGTGCTTATCACAAGTCGTTTTATGCCATAATGTTTATGTAGCCCGGAAAGTGCCAGCACCATCTGGATGGTGCTGCAGTTGGGATTGGCAATAATACGGTCGTATTCTTTGACGACGTCAATGTTTATTTCGGGAACCACAAGCGGTTTGTCAACATCCTTGCGCCAAGCCGATGAATTGTCTATCACAGTCGTGCCTGCTGCGGCAAAAAGCGGCGCATATTGGCGTGAGGCGGCGGCACCGGCCGAGAATATTGCAAAATCAGGCCTCATGGCTATGGCGTCGTCCACGGAAACGACAGTGAGACTTCTGTCTGCAAAAGGAATATGTTTCCCGATGGATTTGGCTGATGCTGCAGCAATAATTTCATTGTCTGCAAACCCACGCTCTTCCAACACTTTCAACATTACGCCACCGACAAGTCCCGTGGCACCGACTACTGCTATTTTCATTTTAAAATGTATTTTTATTTAAAACGAAGGATTCCTGTATTTATTGTTGAGTGTTTTCCATTATTATTTCCAAACGGTTTTTGTCTGTCTGCGTTGCAAAAGAAACGGGCAGGAATTCTCCTGCCCGTTTCTTTTGCAATATCTGTTTTTCGTTCATCAACTCTTGATACGCATGCGGTAGAATGAACGGTATACGAAGAAGAGTGCTATGATGATGAATACGATGCCGAGCCACGGTGCAACACCCTGGAATTTCGGTGCAATGGCAATCTCCATTGCAAGGACGCCGAAGAGGGTGGTGAACTTGATGATGGGGTTCAAAGCTACGGAACTGGTATCCTTGAAGGGGTCGCCTACAGTGTCTCCGACAACGCTGGCGTCATGCAGCGGGGTGCCTTTGGCCTTCATGTCGACTTCGACGACTTTCTTGGCATTGTCCCATGCACCACCGGCATTAGCCATATAAACGGCTTGGAAAAGACCGAAAACGGCGATGCTGATAAGGTAGCTGACGAAGAGGCAGACAGCATTGTTTCCGCCTATGCTTGCGGGTGAGCTGATGCATGCGAAACCGAGAGCGAAGCAGAAAATGGCGATGAAGATGTTTATCATGCCTTTCTGAGCATAGTTGGTACATATCTTCACGACTTCCTGGCTCTTTTCGGTGTCGGCCTTCTTGGGAGCTGAGGGATCAAGCTTTATATTGTTCTTGATGAACTCCACGGCACGGTTGGCACCAGTAGTGACGGCTTGCATGGAGGCACCGGTGAACCAGAAGATAACACAACCACCAAGGATGAAACCGAGGATACTGTAAGGATTGAGCAGGTTAAGGATGGTGGCGGGTTCAATATTCAGAGCTTTCTGAATCATCAGGATGAGAGAGAATATCATCGTGGTGGCTCCAACGACTGCAGTACCGATAAGAACGGGTTTGGCAGTGGCCTTGAATGTGTTGCCGGCACCGTCGTTGGCTTCAAGATAATATTTGGCTTTCTCAAAATCGGGCTTGAAACCAAACTCGCTTTCAACCTCTTTGGTGGTTTTCTCAATGTCGTCCTCAATCAGGGAGAGCTCGTAGACGGACTGTGCATTGTCGGTTACAGGGCCATAGCTGTCCACAGCAATGGTCACAGGACCCATACCCAACATACCGAAGGCCACAAGACCAAAGGCGAAAATAGTGAAGAAGGGTCCGAAGACGGGTCCAATGCCGAAACCGGTGGCAGCCATATAGGCTATAAGCATAAGCACGAAGAATACGATACCTGTCCAGAAAGCACCCATGTTGCCGGCAACGATACCGCTGAGGATGTTCAGCGAAGCACCGCCCTGCTCAGAAGCCTTGACAACTTCATTGACATGCTTGGATGTGGGGGAGGTGAAGATTTTGGTGAACTCCGGAATGAGGGCAGCACCCAGTGTGCCGCAGCTGATGATAATGGAGAGGGCTAGCCAGAGGTTGTCGACTATGGTGACATCTCTGAGGATGAAATAGCTTGCAAGGAATGTGCCGCAAATAGAGAGGATGGAGGTTATCCATACCAGGGAGGTGAGCGGTTTCTCAAAGTTTATGTCGTCGGCTTTGCTGTATTTTGCTTTGGCAATGGCACCGTTGATATAATAAGCGAGAACGGAAGCGATGATACCAAGGATACGCATGACGAAAATCCAAACAAGGAGCTTGATTTGGATCGAAGGATCGGGAACGGCAAGGAGGATAAAGGAGACAAGGGCTACGCCTGTCACGCCGTAGGTCTCGAAACCGTCGGCGGTGGGTCCGATGCTGTCACCGGCATTGTCACCTGTACAGTCGGCGATGACACCAGGGTTGCGGGGGTCGTCCTCACCGATTTTGAAGACGACTTTCATGAGGTCGCTTCCGATATCGGCAATTTTGGTAAAGATACCTCCGGCGATACGCAATGCAGAGGCACCAAGGGATTCTCCAATGGCGAAGCCCATAAAGCATGAACCGGCCAATTCGCCAGGCATGCACAACAAGATGACAAGCATCAGCACGAGCTCGACACATATCAGCACAATACCGATACTCATACCGGCACGCAGAGGGATGTTGAGCAGGTCAAGCGGACGACGACGCAGTGAGGCGAAAGCCATGCGGGCGTTGGCAAGGGTGTTCATTCTCACACCAAACCAGGCAACACCGTAGCTTCCGAGAATACCGATGATGGTCCAAGCTAATACTAAGAAGACTCCTCCTGCTTTCATTTCACTCAATACACCGAAATAAAGTGCTATGGCAGCACCGATAAAGAGGAAGAGGATGATAAGAAACTTACCCTGTTGTTTAAGATAAGTGGCGCAAGTCTTGAAAATAACATTGCCGATTTCGAGCATCGACTTGTGGGCGTTTAATTTGCGAACTTTGCTGAATTGCCAGAATCCGAAAAGCAGTCCAAGTCCTACAATCAGGAATCCCCAATACAGTATCTTGGTGTCTGGGGAAGAACTAAATCCTTCAGGCATTACCAAATCTGCTTCGCTTGCGAAACTGAGCATCGGCAAAGTGATGGCAGCCAACGTTGAGAATAATTTCTTCATAAGTCTCTAAATGTTTAGTTTGTACTATGTTGTTTTTGTTTTTTTTCTGAAAAAAGGCTCCAGGACGATTCCCCGAAGCCTTCTATGGTTACTGTACCAATATGAGTATTTCGTTCTGCTGTCCCTTCACAACACCGGCCTTGATGTCGATGGTCTTCTCTTTGTCGTCGTCAAGAACCAGACGTATTTTCCCTGTCGTCAGACTCGAGATAATGGGGGCATGGTTCTCAAGCAATTCAAAAAGCCCATTGCTGCCAGGCAGTTGTATGAGCTTGGCAGTGCCTTCGTAGAGTGTGGTATCGGGTTTTAATATCTTGACGTTCATACTTGATACGATATGTCAATAATCTATTTGGTCTCTTCAAGTATCTTCTTGCCTTTCTCTATGGCTTCCTCAATGGTGCCGACAAGCAGAAATGCCTGTTCGGGGAGATAGTCTACATCTCCGTTCAATATCATGTTGAAACCTTTGATGGTGTCTTCGATATTGACAAACTTGCCCTCGAGGCCTGTGAAGGCTTCTGCTACGAAAAATGGCTGAGAGAGGAAACGTTGGACGCGGCGAGCACGTGACACGACAAGCTTGTCGGCTTCGCCAAGTTCTTCCATACCGAGGATGGCTATGATGTCCTGCAACTCATTGTAACGCTGCAGAATCTGTTTCACTTTCTGTGCTGTGTTGTAGTGCTCTTCTCCAACGACATCGGGAGAAAGGATACGTGATGTCGAATCCAACGGGTCTACGGCAGGGTAGATGCCAAGTTCTGAAATCTTACGACTCAACACGGTCTGGGCATCCAAGTGGGCGAATGTGGTTGCAGGAGCAGGGTCGGTCAAGTCGTCGGCAGGCACATATACGGCCTGTACGGACGTGATGGAACCGCGTTTCGTTGAAGTGATGCGCTCCTGCATCATGCCCATCTCTGTTGCCAGCGTGGGCTGGTATCCTACGGCCGAAGGCATACGTCCCAGAAGTGCGGAGACTTCGGAACCTGCTTGTGTGAAACGGAAGATGTTGTCGATGAAAAGCAGAATGTCACGACCGCCGGTCTTCTCGTCACCGTCACGGTAGTATTCTGCCAGTGTTAGTCCGGACAACGCCACACGGGCACGGGCACCGGGGGTTTCGTTCATCTGTCCGAAGACCATGGTGCATTTGGAGTCCTTCACGGCCTCTTTGTCGACTTTCGAAAGATCCCAGCTACCATCTTCCATACTCTTCAGGAATTCGTCTCCGTATTTTATAACACCCGCCTCGATCATCTCACGCAGAAGGTCGTTGCCTTCACGGGTGCGTTCACCGACACCGGTGAATACAGACATACCGCTATATTTCTTGGCGATGTTGTTGATAAGCTCTTGGATAAGCACGGTCTTGCCGACACCGGCACCTCCGAACAAACCGATTTTGCCACCTTTGAGGAAAGGCTGGATGAGGTCGATGACCTTGATGCCGGTATATAGGATTTCTTGATTGGTGGAAAGATTCTCAAACTTCGGAGGCTCACGATGTATGCCGTATTTCTTCTCACATTCGGGAGCGGGCATGCCGTCAATGGTTTGTCCTATGACATTGAACAGACGGCCGTTGATATTCTCTCCCACAGGCATCGAAATAGGACCGCCGAGGGCGACAACTTCCATACCTCGCTGTAGACCGTCGGTACTGTCCATGGCAATGGTACGCATTGTGTTTTCTCCAATGTCCTGCTGACATTCAAGAACAATGTCTGTACCGTCAGGACGTTTTACAACAAGTGCGTCGTAAATGTCGGGAAGCGTTACATCATCGTCAAAACTTACATCTATGACGGCTCCGATAATCTGGGAAATTTTACCTTTACAATTAGAATACATATATATAGTTTATTTTTTCTTACAAAAGAATAGTTTGCAAATTTACAACATTAATTCGATATATATGTTGTTTTATTAAAAAAAAATAATCACCTGCTTTTTTATTATTTGATTTATATTGCTTTATATATCTTGCCTGGGAGACAGCGACACAGGTTTTTTAATTCTAAGCTGAGTAGCACGGTCGCTATTTTGGGTAAAGACATGTCGCAGAAACCTTGTATTTCTTCCATTGTAATGTTAGAATGCTCAAGAAGTATCTTGTAAATAGCATCTTCATCACCTTGCAGGTTGGGGAATAGCTTTGTTTGCTTCCTGATTTTCATAGACTTGCGTTCCCAACCCATATTTGTCATGACGTCGTCGGCATCCCTTATCAGTAATGCCTTGCTGGAGGCGATGATGGCATTGCATCCTTCTGAGTATTTGTCTCCTATCCTCCCGGGGAAGGCAAACAAGTCCCTGTTGTAGCCGCTGGCAATGTTGGCGGTGATCAGCGCCCCGCCTTTCTTGGAGGCTTCTACGACTATCGTCGCGTCACTGAGTGCGGCTATTATTCTGTTGCGTACAGGGAACAGATTGGGAGTCATCTTGACATCGGTTCTCATTTCTGTCAACAGGCTGCCTCCACATTTGAGCATTCGTTTCGCAAGTTGCCTGTTTTGAGGAGGGTAGAGTCTGTTTAATCCATGAGCCAAGACCCCAATTGTCGGCAAGCCATTGGATAATGCTGCCTCGTGAGCTTTGGCATCGATACCTAAAGCCAATCCACTGACGACGGTGATGCCTTCGCCGCGGAACCCGTCGATGAGGCTCTGGGTCAGCTCTTTCCCTTGCTCGGTGGCACGTCTTGTGCCAACTACACTTACGGCCCTCTCGGGGTTCATATCGGCATCGCCCATGCTGTACAGTAGGATGGGAGAGTCTTCACAGCCGGGACGGTTCAGCCTCTGAGGATAGTCCGGATCGGTATAGTAGAGTGTCTTTATTTTGTTTTTCTGGATGAAAGACATCTCTTCCTCCACTGCTTTAAAGACGGTTTTTCCCGTTATGGCGTCAATGATATTCTGATGCGTGCCGAAAAGGTGTTTTAGCTCTGTCGGCTTCATCTTAAATACAGCCTCTGCGGATTCTACAATATCAAGCAGTTGGCGTGCAGAATGGCACCCTATGCCTGGCAACATGGTCAGCGCTATTTCGTATGTATAATCTCTCATTTTTTTTGTCTGAAAATAGACTGCAAATTTACTCTTTTTTTTTGATATTGGAAAAAAATGTATCTTTGCATCCGGAAATAGATTATTAAGTAAAAATAAAAACATAACAGTTATGCATAGAAAAATACTATTGATGGCATTGTTTCTTGTCGCTCTAATGGAAACAAACGCCTTTGCTCAGGAGGTTAGAAAAAACCGCACACCGGGAGCTACAAACAACAGCCCGGTGACTAATAATTCACAAAGGGATGTCGTGACTATAAACGTCGGCGATGTAAGCTTTGATATGATAAGGGTTGAACCTGGCAATTTTGTCATGGGCTGCACGGAAGAACAAGGTGATGACTGTTATGGTGACGAGACCCCTTACCATCGTGTCATAATGTCTGAAAGTTATTACATCGGGAAATTCGAGGTGACACAGGAACTCTTTGAAGCGGTGATGGGTTACAATCCAAGTAACTGGAAGGCTTATGATCGTCCTGTCGAGAATGTGACTTGGAATGAGGCAAAAGATTTCTGTACGCGTCTTAGCCGTATGACGGGGCGAAGCTTTACTCTTCCTACTGAGGCAGAATGGGAATATGCGGCACGTGGCGGACATAAAGCAACGACGACAAAATATAGCGGCAGCGCTAATATTAACACTGTGGCTTGGTATGATGGTAACAGTGACGAACGGACGCATCCAGTGGGACGTCTCAGTCCTAATGAATTGGGCATTTACGACATGAGTGGCAATGTTTATGAGTGGTGTCTTGATTATTATGGTGAATATAGCAGTGTCACTCAGAGGGATCCCCAGGGCTTGAGTTCTGGCACCCAACGTGTGTATCGTGGAGGAAGTTGGCACTTCACATACAGAGGATGCCGCGTTGCATATCGTAACGGCGGCGATCCGGATAACCGCGATTCACAGGGAGGGTTCCGCATAGTCTTCCATTAGTTATATAGTAATGAAAAAATGATTATTTATCCTATTGATAATAAGGATAATATATTTTAAACTTTAACTTTTACCCTTTGCCCTTTACATATAGACTATATTCATGACAATCAACTATCAATTCTTCAGTATGCGTTTCGTCGAGAATAGTGACTATGCGGATGTAAAGGACTGCATAGTACTTGACGACTCCAATCTCGAACTCTGTTTTCAAACTCTTGTCAACAGCGGCCGCAATGTCGTGGTGAAATGTGGAAAAAACAATGGCCGTCGGTTGGTTGACTATTTACACAAGAATTATATCATGGTCAAGGCTGCCGGTGGTATTGTCGAGAACAGTGACGGCGACCGGTTGATAATGACTCGTAACGACAGATTCGACCTGCCTAAGGGCAAAGTGGAACAGGGGGAGACCCTTTCAGAGGCTGCCTTGCGAGAAACGAACGAGGAGACAGGACTTGGAAATATTATTCTTGGTCCGCTGGCGCTAAAGACATACCATATATACAACCTTTATGGTGGATGGCATTTCAAACAGACTTCGTGGTTTTGGATGAGATTAAGTGATAATCAGACTCTTGTTCCTCAGAGAGAAGAAGGTATCACAGAACTGAAATGGGTCCCTCTTCAGAAATGGAACGGGTGTTTGATGGACAGTTATGCCACTATGCGTATCATAGCAGAACAATCTTTTGGTAGATAGTGTATTATCAGCCGCGGTTGATAATTTTATGTTTTTTTTAGAATGTTTTTTTATGAATTTTAGTATCTTTGCAATTCAAATCAGATAACATCATAAAGTAATAAAATGAACGAAACTGCCGAACAAACAAGTACTTTCCTTTTACAGGTTAAAGCTGTAAAACTGAATAACGATCATCCTTTTACTTGGGCTTCAGGAAGGAAGTCTCCTATATACTGCGACAACCGTATTACGTTGTCTTATCCTGAGATCCGTACTTATATTCGTCAACGTTTTGTTGATGTTATTAATGAACATTTCGGCGATGTCGATGTCATTGCCGGTGTTGCCACAGGTGGTATCGCTCAGGGTGCGCTGGTGGCTCAGGAACTTGGCAAACCTTTTGTCTATGTCCGCTCTGAAGAGAAAAAGCACGGCCTTACAAATCAGATAGAGGGTGAGATTCACAGCGGTCAGACCGTCGTGGTTGTCGAAGACCTTGTGTCTACAGGCAAGAGCTCGCTTATTGCTGTTCATGCCTTGCGCGACAAGGGCTGCATAGTGAAGGGTATGGTGGCAATCTTCACCTATGGCCTCGCTGTTGCATCTAAAAACTTTGAAGAGGCAAATGTTGAGCTGCATACCTTGACAAACTACGATTCTCTCATCAAGGTGGCATGTGAGCAGGATTATATAATGGACAAGGATATGGAGTCCCTCAAGACATGGCGTGAGAACCCCGAGTTGTGGTCGGATCAGCATATGAATAAATAATTGGAATAATTGATGAACGCTGAATCGAAAAAAGTTCAGGCTCAGTGCAGCGCCGATAAATTATATAATTTTGCATGCGATTTTCGCAATTTCCAACGTCTTCTACCTCCTCAGGTCGAGGAGTTTCAGACCGATGGCAACACATGCTCCTTTAAGGTTAGCGGATTCATTCAGTTGACGCTGCAGTATGCCGAGAAAAATCCCTACTCGAGAGTGGCCATAGCACCTGCTTCAGGCAGTGGTTCTCCTATACCGTTTCGGTTTGTGATGCTTATCGATGCTCGTGACGAGAACTCTTGTGATGTCATTGTCAGAGCCGAGATAGAAGGGGGCAACCCAATGATGACAATGATGTTGAAACCGAAGCTGCGTCCGGCATTGGATAATATTGCCGAGCAGATTCAGTATTTCTCTGCGGGAATATAAAAACTCTTTTTCATGGTGCGGTGGCTTCTCAGGCTGCCGTTTTTTTACTGTTATGAATAAAACAATATACTGTTTATTTGCCATGGTGGCGTCGTTTTTAACGGTCTCCTGTTCGAATGATATGGAACTGAAACAGGAAATCGCAGCTGCCAATGAGCTGTTGCCGCAGGCTTACGGTCAATGCTTGGTTGCAGAGTCCATATCCCTTGATGATGACGATGTGGTCTATAATATCGTTGTCGATGCCAACACATGTGGGGTTCTCGATCTTGACAATTCTGGCTCTCAGCGTTTTATTAGTGACCAGATAGCGGCAACATGGTACTCTGGAATGAAAGCCAATCGGGATTTCGCTGTACGCATTAAGAAAACAGGCCGCAATATTCGTTACCATATCAGAAAGGATGATTCTGAGAGCACACTCGATATCCTGATTCCAAACAAGGAACTGGACAAATACCTCGGACAATAAGAGATTTCAATGATTTGTTGAACAATGGTAGTGTGGTGGATGTAAACGACCACACTTTTTTTTATATTGTATTTATTTTTTTTGTAAATTTGCATTTTGAGGTATAGTGTTATTTAAAGAGATAACTTTATGAAATATAAACTTTTACTTGGACTGGCTCTTGTTTTTTGCGGTGCTGTGTCAGCGCAAAACATTACCAATGTTGCATTTGTACGCCATGATAAGGAGGTTACAATTACGTATGATTTGAACAAACAGGCGGATATTCGCGTCTGCGTCTCAATAGACGGAGGACATTATTATGGCGATTATATTCAGAACATGAGTGGCGACGTGGGTAAAAATATCAAGCCCGGGAAAGGTAAGAAGATAATCGTATACGATTTGCCGGATTTACGCTATATACCTTATCAGCCGGACAGTACAGGATATAACCCTGCGGATTCTTTGATTCGCTTTTCAGTGGAAGTGGACGACGGCTCTGTAGATATCAAGCTTAACGGTATAAAATTCAGGATGATGCCGGTGCCGGGCGGCACTTTTACAATGGGATGCACACGGCCCGGTAGCGCCAAGCATAATTATGAGGTTGAATTCCCCACACATAAAGTCACTGTGGATAGTTTCTATATGGGGAAATTCGAGGTGACTCAACGCCTCTGGGTTGAGGTTATGGGCACAAACCCGTCACGATGGACCTACAATGACAGCCTTCCTGTGGAACAGGTGTCATGGAATGATGTTCAGATGTTCATAGCCCGTCTGTCTCAGATGACAGGCTATCGTTTCCGTCTGCCGACAGAGGCGGAATGGGAGTTTGCCGCACGTGGCGGAAACCGCTCTAAGAATTGCGTCTACCCCGGTCAGGATGGCGACCCCGGAGCAGTGGCATGGTATGGAATGAATTCAGGCAATATTACACATCCTGTCGGTCAGAAAAAACCTAACGAACTGGGTTTGCACGATATGGCGGGAAATGTGTGGGAGTGGTGCTCCGATTGGTACGACGCCTATACTGCCGACCCTCAGGTCAACCCTCGCGGCCCGAAACACGGGGAGAACCGTATCTTGCGCGGCGGATGTCTTAACAGCCCTTCTTGGGGCTGTACTGTCAGCGACCGGAGCTGGTATCTGCCAGATCATGGCTATGGATTCCATGGCTTTCGTTTAGTGCTTGATTCCGTCGAGGAGCCAGAAGAGGAGTAGCATTATGTTGAGGGTCCATGACAAGCAGTTCAGACTCTACATGTCCGCTGCTGAAATACAGAAAGAAGTCAAGCGTATAGGAACTGAGATCGCTCGTGACTTGAAGGACAAAAATCCTCTGTTCTGTCCGACTCTTACGGGTTCGTTCATGTTCATGACAGACTTGTGTGCAAATCTAGGCTTTGATGCAGAAGTGTGCTTCGTAAAGTATACCTCATACAGCGGTATGCAGAGCACGGGCGTTGTGCGTGGCGAATTGCCGTTTCCGTCTCGATGTACGGGACGCCATGTCGTGATTGTGGAGGATATTGTCGATAGCGGATTGACAATGGACAAAATGATTTCAGATTTGAAAAAACTCAATCCTGCAGGAATATATATAGCCTCGTTTCTGTTAAAGCCTGGCAACTTCAAGGGTGATTTCAAAATTGACTATCTTGGACGTTCAATACCGGATGACTTTATTGTAGGTTACGGTATGGACTATGACGATTACGGACGCTTCTACCGAGATATTTATGTTGTTGAACAATAACAATGCGTTATGTTTAAAAATAAAAAAACAATCCTCTTTTTCATACTGGTTACATGCTGCTGTCTGGTGGCTTGTAACCATGATGACCCGACATTCGACCCCGCTCTGCTTATAGGTAAATGGGTCTCGGGTACGGAATACTATCGCTACGACGCCGACGGCACAGGGGCGACATGGGACACTTCCGACGATGTCAGTGAGGAAGAGGCTCAACCTTATACATGGCAGTTCAACGAGGAAACCAACCGTTTGACAGTGTTGCATCAGATGGAAATGGGAGGTGTTATCCCAAAGTCTTATACAGTGACAAACCTTACAGAGAATCTGTTGCAGTATAAGGACCAGTACAACCAGTCTTTCACATATAATCGTGTTAGATGAATATGGAAAATATCGAGAATCAAAATACGGAACTGGCTACGGAGAAGCGGCGCAAGATGAAGAAAGGCTGGAAAATCACCCTGATATCATTGGGATCGGTTGTAGGTCTTCTTGTAATAGCTGTCGTGCTGACACTGTATCTGGTCTTGACACCGGCGAGGCTGACTTCGATAGTGAACAAATTGGCGGATAAGTATATAACTTGTGAAAGCCATTTTGAGAAGGTGGACCTTACATTGCTGAAGACTTTCCCGTTCGTGGGTCTGGATGTGCACGGGGTCTCTATTGTGAATCCTATGCCGGATGCCCCTTCAGATACGGTGGCGTCTATTGACCGACTTGTTGTTGGAATCAATGCTCGGGAATATCTGAAACATGGAAATATTGAAGTTAAAAAACTTCATCTTGAGAATACTAATGCATGCCTCTTTACTGACAAGGAGGGTAGGAGTAACTTTGACATTTTCCCCGCATCGGAAGACACTACGACGAGTGAACCTTTAGAGATGCCGGAGCTTGTATCGCTACAGAGTATAAGAATAAAGAACTTCAACGCAATATACGCTGATATGCAGTCTGGCATTAACGTCAGAGCGGACAGGTTGTGCCTTGATGTCGACGGACGTTATGACGACAAGAATGTCAATGCTGATATGGAACTCGCCATTGATGATGTGGCTTTCCGTATGGGCGGAGAAAACAGCGTCTCGGCCAAGCTTCATAATATAGGACTTCTGGTGAAGGGCGGTAACAAGGCTGATGCTTTTGCAGGAGATATCGACTGTCGTGTGGAGGGAGGCACAATGGCTATGAATGGTACGGAATATGTTAATGAGGCGTTGCGTTCCGGCGATGAAAGCCTTATTCATGTCTCGGGTCATGTGTCTGGCGACTGGAAAGAAAAACACCTCATGCTTGAGAAATTCGAAGCCAAACTGCGTGAATATCTTTTGTCTGCAGACGGAGAGGTGGTGCTGCCCGTGGAAAACAAGCCGATGTCTGTAGACTTGCGTTTCTCTACCAATACATGGAATGTTGACAGACTGCTTGACATGATGCCTCAGGATTTCACCACATGGCGCAAGGGTATGCAACTTAATGCCGATGCTGTTATGAGCGGCACGGCAAAAGGTGAACTCGGTGACTCTCTGATGCCACAGATTACAGCCCGTTTACTGCTGCATAACGGTTCGTTTAGTGACAGGAGTATGATTCCTTATGATTTGTCTGGAATTGATGCGGACATTAGCGCGGAACTCGATTTAAACAACAATGGAATATCCAATGTCGATGTAACAAGACTCGTGGCTCATTCTGGAAGAAACAATTTGGAAGTGACGGGAAGAGTGGAGGATTTGCTCGGTGCAATGCATACCGATGCTTCCGTGAAAGGTAATATTTATCTTGCAGATTTGCGTCGCGTGATGCCGGAAAATATCGTCCTCGACGGCAGGGCTTCGTTGAACTTGAAGGCGAAGACAAACCTGAAACAGTTGCAGAACAGCGATTTCAAACATATGAAGTTGGCAGGGACAATAGGATTGAACAATATTGATGTGGAATATGACAGTATCTTTGCACAGATTCCTCATGCGATAATGAATGTCCAACTTCCGGCGACAATGAAACGAGGGCTGTTTGACGAACTCCTTTCGGCGACGATTACATGCAGTGATATCTGTGCGGAACTGCCATCGAGCTCCATCGAAGGAACTATTGGCAGGACTAAGCTACAGGCAGCCATATCAGATATTTTTGACACGACACAGCCCTTTAAGCTTGTATGTGATTTTGATTTCGCTTCGGTTGAGGGTAATATTGATTCTATATTGTTGAACGTCACTTCTCCGACAGGTTCCTTTGCCATGATGCCACAGTCGGTTAACAGCGATAGGGTTAAATATCAGATTAACTTCACCAGCAGTGCTATGCACTGTGATTTGAATGACAGTACGACTATCGACTTGGCAGGTCTTTCTGTAAAGGGTGGTGCAAACTATGACCCGTCAAAACCGAATACACTACAGCAGTGGTCTCCTAATCTGGATGTTGACTTCAAACGAGGCTATATCGACTTGGAACAGTTCGACTACATGGTGCAAATACCTGATATCAAGTTCAATTACAAGCCGGAACGTTGCGAGATAGCAAGTGCAAACGTTGTCTTCGGTAATTCGGATTTCTATTTGTCTGGCGCTGTGACGGGTCTCGAGAAATGGCTCTCTCATGAGGAAATGCTCAGAGGAGATCTGTATTTCACCTCTAACTACACGAATGTCGATGACTTGATGGAGGCTTTCAGTGGCCTCGGAACGGATGCCGATACACTTGAGGCTCAGAGAAAAGAGGATAATGTCGATACTGCAGCACACCCGTTCATAGTGCCTAAAGATGTGGACTTCACTCTGCATACACGCATCAAGGAGGCTACGGCTTTCGAGAATGACTTAAGGGAG
The DNA here is from genome assembly GCA_017613375.1 of Bacteroidales bacterium. Lineage (GTDB taxonomy): Bacteria > Bacteroidota > Bacteroidia > Bacteroidales > P3 > Colimorpha. Next base: position 35,974 of record JAGADZ010000016.1, read on the forward strand.
GTGGCAGGTGACGTTCGAATCCGCGATGGCGTCGCTGTGCTAAATCAAGTCGGCTTTGTGTGTAAGGCGGCGAGAATGCAGCTCACAGGTATGTACCGTACTCCCAGGGTCAACCATATCTTCTTGGGAATGGATTTCCATCTGCTTGATATAAATATACAGGAATTGATAGAAATGATTCCCTATGTCGACACCCTTGTTCCTATACTTGAAGATTTGGAAGGAAATGCTGATTTCCACCTATGTGTAGAGACTTACCTCAATGCTTACTATAAGCCTAAGATGAGTACGCTCAGGGCTGCAGCGGCATTGACGGGTCACGACTTGGTCGTTCTGGACAACAAGGATATTGATAAAATCGCCAAGCTCTTAAAACTCAAGAATTGGCGTGAGGAGGACTCGAAAATCCATGTCGACAGTATTGATGTTGCAATGACAGTGTTCCGCAAGGAGTTGGAGGTCTATCCGTTCCTTCTGTCGCTCCATAAATACCAGATTATCGCTGAGGGACGGCACAGCCTGAACAATAACTATGATTATCATGTGGAGCTTGTAGAAAGTCCCCTTCCTGTCAGGCTTGCGGTTGATGTATTGGGTACCTTGCCTCAGTTGAAATTTGAATTGTCACCGAGTTTGAGATATAAAAACTTATACCGTCCGGCACATCGCAGTGACGTCGACAACGAGGTGCTGCGTCTTAAGGCTTTGATACGCCAGTCGTTAGAAGCTAATGTCAAGGATGATACGAGAAATTATGAAGGCTTTTCCGATGACGAGGAATAGACTAAATTAAAAGTGGTTATTATGGTTAAAGTATCAGTTATTCTTCCTGTTTATGGAGTTGCACAATATATAGAGAAATGTACCAGGTCGCTTCTGGCGCAGACTCTTCAGGAAATGGAGTTTATCTTTGTTGACGACCACGGTCCGGACAACAGTATAGAATTGGTTCAGAAACTCATAGCTGACCATCCTCGTAAGGAGCAGTTTGTCTTTCTTAAGCCTGAACATAATATGGGTGCGGGAATGGCGCGTAATTATGCACTTCCCTATGCCAAAGGTGAGTATATCGCTTTTGTTGATAGCGACGACTGGGTGGAACCCGATATGTTTGAAGAGCTTTATGCAGAGGCAGTCAGGCAGGGTGGGGCAGATCTGTGCTTTTGTCAGATTTCCAAGGACTATACCGACGGTCATCCGTCCGACATAGTCAAAAATCCGGATATCGCCACGGGAAAACTGTCGGAGCAGACTAAAAAATATTTCCTCACACACTATGTGTCTCTCTTCTCTACTTATATCTATAAGAATGAGATGATAAAAGAACATGAGATTCATTTCCCTGAATCGCGTAGTGCCGACGACAGTTTCTTCATCACCAGCTCTCTGCTGTTCGCGGAGACAATGGCACGTGTGGACAAGCCGTTTTACCATTATATCCTTCGTCCCGGGTCGGTGACGACGACAAAGGATAGTACAAAGTATCAGAAACGTCTTGCAACTTTTAATTCGCTGCTCGCTTATCTTAGGGAAAAGGGTGTGTATGAGAAATATAAGGACGAAGTGGACTTTATTTATCTGAAGAAGGGCTATTTTTCATCAGTGTTCAATTATGTCTCTAATTCATCGGAGCCTAAAAAGAATACAGTCAAGGAGATACATGATGAATTGGTTTCCAAGATTCCCGATTACAGAAATAATCCATATTATAGAAAAAAATGTAGTCTGCGTTTGCTGCAGTTCCTTATTCATAGATGCACGGGACTCGCTTTGAGACTGATACCTGTGTATGTCAGGAAGACAAACCAGGTTGTTTGATTCTGTATTTCAGACTCAGTTGCAAAATGAGTATAAATGCGGTTGTTGCAAACTCGGCCGCGGGAATTGATAGCCACAATCCTTTGACGCCTAACCATATGGGTAGTGTTAGAAAAGTTGCGGTAAGCAAAATGATGCCACGCAGACTGGTTAGTAATACTGCAAGTCCTGCTCTTTCGATACTTTGGTAATAGCCAATGATACAGAGATTTACTGCCATAAAGGGGAAACTAAGGCTGTAGTATGGCAGACCTGCTTTTGCCAACTCTCCCGCGGCTTGGCCTTCTTCTATGAAGATGCTTGTAATCCATGGCGCAAATAACAGGAAAACAAGGGTTGCGACCAGTCCCAATGATATACTGATGAAGATGCTGAAGCCTGTTGCCTTTCTTACACGCTCCCTTTTTTTTGCACCATAATTGTAACTGATTATCGGTTGGGCGGACTGGGTGACGGCGGAGTAAATCATGTATACTATCGGAAAAAGATAACAGGCTACGCTATAGGCTGATACTCCATCTGCATTCAAGTATTTCTTGAATGATAAATTGCCTACGAGCATCATGAAAGCGACGGCCAATTCCCCGACAAATCCCGAGGCACCGATACGAGTCATATAGATAATGTTTCGTAAGGATAAGAATAGACTTTTTCGGCTTGCTTTCAGTTTGTAGGGTTTCAGGGTCTTTGCATGGAAAAACATGTAGTGGACAATCATGATGACGGCAACCAAACCTCCAATATCAGTAGCAAGAGAGGCACCCATCAGACCCATCTTGCAAGGGAAAATAAACAGATAGTCCAGAACGATATTGACGATGGCAGCGATAATATTTGACATCATCGCATAGCGGGGAGAGCCGTCGAGTCTGATGACAAAGAGGCCGATGGTTTCTATCATCATTAGCAGACATGTGGGGATGAACCAGATATAGTATTCATAGGTGGCTTCGTACAAATCACCTGAAGCACCTAACAATGACAATACAGTCTTTGGAAAACAGAAGCAGACTATACCCATTATAAAGGATATCACCATTCCAATTCCATAAGCCTGTGTAATATTGATTCTTGCGGCCTTAATATTGTTGTGAGACAGGTGAATGGCAGAGACGACACTCGCTCCTATGCCAAACATCATGCCGAGTCCGTTGATAATCATCATAATCGGGCCTATGAGATTGACCGATGCCAGTCCGTGGGGACCGATTCCGTGTCCGACAAATATACCGTCAGTGAGGACAAAGGCCATGCTGAACAACATCCCGAAAAGGGTGGGGAAGAAGAGCTGCCCAAACAGTTTCTTTATATTGCTTTCACCGAAATCAATACTGTCCCTATTGTCGTTTTTGCATAGCATTGTATAATATCAATCCTTTGGTTGTCAGTCTGTTTAAAAATGCTATTTTATCTCTGCCCAAATACTGTATTGTTGATGGTTGGTTTGTGTCTCCAAGATGAATACATGGTTTCTTGCCAATTCCAGATGGATGTCTGTGATAAGAATGCACTTTCTTCGGCCATTAGATAAAAAGGAGTTATTCGGACGGGATAGCCTTTAGGTGATGAACGATGGTGAGAAGCACAATAGGCTAAAACGCGAACGGTTTGTTTCTCATGGGCTTTCAGATATATGGATACATTTTTCAGGATTACAATATTTTGCACGTCATCGCCATTTGTTTCTAATAGCAAACCTTGCCGTATTTCTACCTTTTTTTCATTTCTTGTCAGGTTTTCCAATTCAATATTCAAGTCGAAGATGTTATAACATCCACTACTGCCGCCTCCAGTGGAAATGGGTGACGGTTTGGCAGACACTTCTCCATTGTTTATTTGATTTGGAAGGCCGTCATCTGAATCATCCACCCCTATGCCAATTTTTTCCAACTTTGGGCCGGTAATGGTATCGTCAGAAGCACTTGTTGATTTGTGGTTGCCATAGGCGTCAGCAAATACTTCCCCTAAAAGTTTTGCTCCACCAAGACCATGATTGTTTAATTTTTCAAGTTCGGGATATTGTCTCAGAAGATATTCTTCATAACGACCCCCGGATTGCACAATAAATTATATCGGCTCTTGTGTTATGTTGTATGTTATGGTTTGCAGTGACTCTGTTCTTTTGGAACATTTTCTTACTGCAACCAAAACAACAATGAAGGCAATAATGGCCAATAATATCATAATAAAATGTGAACGACGATTCTCTGTTGAATGATTACTCATAATCCTAAGTGATACATATTGAGGGCTCTATAATTTCTGTTTTTTAGCCATCATTTGCAGACAGAACCCAATAATCTGCAAGAAAGCTGTGGCTATGAATTTGATTTCAGATGCAAAGATACACATTTTTTACAAATCCAAGTGTGTGTTTCTTTTTTTGTTTGACATATTGCCGTTATACTATATAAAAAACATGGAAACGGCTTCTTCAAATAAACCAGTTTTGCATATTTGATGCCAAACACACATTTTTCTATTGTCTGATTTTGACTGCTCCTACGAAAAAAAAAACCTTATCTGTTTATAAACTAAAAAAAAAATGTAAATTTGCAGATTAAATTTAATAATGATTAATAAATTAGTTGTAATAATTGTTGGTTTTAATGGTTTGATTGTGAACGAAAAATCTTTCTGCTGGCTCTGCCGGCCTGTAAGCCCGATGAGTAAACAGTTAAACTATAAACTCTATTAAATGTGATATCATGAACATAACTCTCGAAAAAATAAACTATAGCGACTTGGATTCTTCGCTGGTGTTTCTTTACGGCAGCGAAGTCGCTAATCGTGCTTTACCTTTTAAGCGTGACGAACTCGCGTATCTTGAATCCCGCCGCAAAGAGGACGCATCAGCTTTGGTGGTCTTCAACCGTCTTCCACATAAAATCTACGTCCAGAATTTCGACAGTGATCTGCCCAATGCAGAGTCTCTCGAGAAACTGCGTCGTGCCGCGGCGGATATTCAACTTATTCTCTCCAAGGAGAAGATTGAGACTATCGCTGTGACAGGAGAGGGCATCATCCCCGAGGAATTGGTTGCTTTCCTTGAAGGACTGCATATGGCCAATTATCGTTTTGACAAGTACAAAACGAAGAAAGATTCGGTTCTGACAAAGGTCGTCGTGGAACGCCATATCCTCGACGAGAGCTCTTTGTCGGAAAATGTGCGACTGTGGCGTCGTATTGACATATGCCGCGATTGGATAAACGAGCCGGTTATGTATCTGAATGCTCCGAAGTTTGCCGATATGCTGAGTGCCGAGGCTGCCAGAATAGGCAATGTGAAATGCACAGTGATGGGGCAGAAGAAGATCGAATCGCTTAAGATGGGTGGCTTGTTGGCTGTGAATCGAGGAAGTGATGACGAGGCCCGTTTTGTGGTACTGGAATACAAGCCGAATGACCGTATCAACAAACGTCCTGTGGCTCTCGTCGGCAAAGGCGTAATGTATGACACGGGAGGATTGAATATCAAGCCTGGCGATTATATGGTGGAGATGAAGTCTGATATGGCTGGGGCTGCGACTATGGCATCGGTGCTGTTTGCAGCTGCAGAGAACGGACTTCCGATACACCTCATGGCATTCCTTCCCCTTACAGACAACCGCCCCGGAAAAAACGCTTATGCTGCCGACGATATATTGACAATGTATGATGGGACTACCGTGGAGATAACGAACACTGATGCCGAGGGTCGTCTGATTCTGGCAGATGCTATAGCGTATGCCGACGGGCAGGATCCGGAACTTATCATTGATGCGGCTACACTTACGGGTGCAGCGGTAAGAGCCTTGGGAACTATCGCCATTGCAGCCATGCATCAAGATGCCGATGGTCCTTTCAGACTTCTCTCCATTGTCGGCAACCAGGTCTACGAACGGCTGGCCGAATTCCCGTTCTGGAAAGAATATGACGAGCTTCTGAAATCAGAGGTTGCAGACCTTATTAACTGCAACTTACATGCCAATGCCGGTACAATAACGGCAGGTCGTTTCTTGGCACACTTTGCACACCATCCATATATACATCTGGATATTGCAGGGGTAGCCTACTATGGCAAACGTGAAGGTTTCTACGGAATAGGGGCATCAGGGGCGGTACTGCGTCTTCTCTATGCTTTCTTCCAGACATATGAAGCCACAAGGAAATAATATTTTAATCGAAATAAATTAATTTATAGTATATTGGTTTTGCTTTATGACAAAGACAGAGTCTCATAAAATAAAAGTTGCCATCACTCATGGCGACATCAACGGTATCGGTTATGAGGTTATTCTCAAGACTTTTTCTGACATGCGTATGTTTGACCACTGCATTCCGGTGCTGTATGGGTCGACAAAGGTGGCGTCGTATCACAAAAAACTCCTTCCTCAACAGCATCAAGAATTGAATTTCAGTGCTATACAGGATGCAAACGCGGCTCAGGAAAAGAAATTCAATGTTATCAATCTTATACCTGATGAAGTAAAGATTGATATCGGTAAATCTACTGAATTGGCAGGAAAGCTCTCTCGTATGGCTTTGGATAGGGCCTGTGAGGATTTGAAGAAAGGTAGCGTGGATGTCTTGGTGACGGCTCCTATCAACAAGAAAAACATACAGTCCGACAATTTCGATTTCCCGGGTCATACTGAGTATCTGTCCAGCAAATTTAACGGTAAATCGTTGATGATGATGGTATGTGACCGCATAAGGATAGGTATTGTGACGAATCATCTCGCACTAAAGGATGTGCCGGCGGCAATCACGAAGGACCTGATGCTTGAGAAGATGCGAATCATGCATGAGTCATTGAAAAGGGATTTCGGTATACCAATGCCTAAAATCGCAGTTCTGGCCTTGGATCCTCATGCTGGCGACAACGGCGTTATCGGCACGCAGGATATGGATGTACTGAAGCCTGCAATTGATGAGGCCTATCAGAGCGGTGCCTTGATATATGGACCTTATCCCTCGGACGGTTTCTTCGGCTCGAGTGAGTTTAACAAATTCGACGGAGTCCTCGCTCTCTATCACGATCAGGGTCTTATACCGTTCAAACTGATGTCTTTCACAGAGGGTGTTAACTATACAGCAGGACTTGACATAATCCGTACATCACCGGCACACGGTACAGCTTATGACATCGCAGGACACGGGAAAGCGTCGGAACAATCGTTCCGTCATGCGGTGAATCTGGCATGCGACATACTGAGACATCGCCGTGAATATGATGAACTGACGGCAAATCCATTGAACTGAAAAACTATCTGCCCTGCATGAAAAAACTAATGCTTATTGACGGCATGGCAATGGTGTACCGTGCCTATTATGCACTGAATCATAATCCCCGTATGAACAGCAGGGGTATGAATACTTCGGCGGTGTTGGGATTCACGACTTCACTATATGAATTGCTCCGTCAACAGCATCCCACGCATTGTGCTGTCGCCTTCGATTTGTCGGAACCGACATTTCGACATGAAATATTCGAAGAATATAAGGCTAACCGCGATGCAATGCCGGAGGATATTGCATCGGCATTGCCATATATTTATCGTGTGATTGACGGTTTCTCTATACCTGTCATTACAGCCCCGGGTTACGAGGCTGATGATGTTATCGGAACTCTGGCTCACAAGGCGGAGGCGGCGGGGTTTGACGAGGTGCTGATGATTACTCCTGACAAGGATTTCGCTCAGTTGGTGACACCGCGTATACATCTGTACCGTTTCGGTCGTGGCGGAAAACCGGACTCAATCTATTTCGAAGGGGACGTGTGTGATAAATTTGGCGTTGTGCGTTGCAACCAAGTGGCAGATATTCTGGGACTATGGGGCGACGCCATAGATAATATTCCGGGCATCCCAGGTGTAGGGGAGAAGAAAGCAAAACAGCTGATAGGACAGTTCGATAGCGTGGAGAATCTTATTGAGCATAGCGACGAAATCCGTAACGAGAAATTACGTGAACTTGTAATGCAATATGCCGGACAGGCATTGCTGTCCAAAAAACTGGCTACAATCGATATCAACGCTCCTGTGGAATTCGACGAGGCTGCCGTAACTTTGGGTACACCTCGATATGAGGAATTGGCAGCCATCTTTTCTGAATTGGAATTCAGGGCTTTTGCAAAAAAAATGTACACGGACCTCAGTGTCAGTGACCCGGATTTGGCTGTGAAACTAAACCTCAGAGAAAAACAATCCCCCAAAACGGCTAAAGTGCCACAAAGGCAGATGGATGCTTCTCAGATGTCGATGTTTGACACACAACCGACACTGTTTGATATGCCGCAATCGGAGACGGTGAGCGTGGAACAAAAAACAGAGAGCGTGGAACGGAGAGAGAACCATCGTCTCGCCACAGTGGAACTTTTGGCTGATTTGCAAGATAAGGATTTCTCTATCTTTATAAATATCAATCCGAAAGGTGGTGATATCAAGGGTATCGCATTTGCTACAAATGTAGACAATAGCTGTTACCTGCCATTTGATGGAAATGAACATTTCTCTTTCTTGCAGAGCGCTCTGGAAAACCCTGACACGAGGAAAGTCTGTTACGACCTGAAACAGCTCAAGCATATTCTCGTTGAGCAGGGAATACAGTTGTGCGGTGAAGTATTTGATGTTCAGCTTGCACATTACTTGATGGATCCTGAAGCCCGCCATTATCTGGACTTCATAGCATCAAGCATGGTCGGTGCCAAACTTGATGACAATTCCGACGAATATCCTTATTTTGCAGCAGAGACGCTGTTAAGGCTCTATGAACCTATGCGTAAACAACTGTTGGATAATGATATGCTTGCACTATACAACGAAGTTGAGATACCTTTGGTCGACGTGTTGGTGGATATGGAACGCGAAGGGGTGCGCATTGATGTGGATGCATTGAGACAGTATTCCGCAGATCTCACTCTTCAGCGCGACCAGATGGAACAGGAGATATACCGCTTGGCAGGATGCCAGTTTAATATAGGTTCGCCGAAACAACTGGGAGAGGTGTTGTATGACAATCTGAAAGTGACTGACAAGCCCCCTCTCACAGCAACAAAACAGTATTCCACGGCGGAGGACGTGTTGCAGAAACTCTATGACAAACACCCAGTTATTCCTTTGATTCTTGAATATAGGTCGCTCAGCAAACTTGTCTCTACCTATCTGGACAGCTTTCCCAAGCTTATAAATCAGACGGACGGCAGACTTCATACTGTCTACAATCAGACAGTTACTGCTACTGGACGACTTAGCTCTTCCAATCCCAATCTGCAGAATATCCCGATTCGCACGGAACGAGGCCGCGAAATACGCAAGGCTTTTGTCCCGAGGAATTATGACTACAGTATTCTTGCCGCTGATTATTCTCAGATAGAACTTCGTATTATCGCCTCCTTGGCCCACGATGAACACATGATTGAGGCTTTTGCAAATCACTATGATATCCATGCCTCTACGGCTGCAAAGATATACCATGTTGACATATCCGACGTGACCAAGGAACAGCGTCGTAATGCCAAGTCTGTCAATTTCGGCATTGTATATGGCATAAGTGCTTTTGGCCTGTCTGAACAGCTGCGTATACCCCGCAAGGAGGCCGCTGCCCTTATCGAAGAGTATTTCCAACAGTACCCGTCGATAAAGCAGTATATAGACACCAATGTCGCTTTTGCACGTGAACACGGCTATGCCCAGACTCTACTCGGACGAAGACGTTACCTCTACGATATCAACAGCCGTAATGCTGGTCTGAGACAATTCGCCGAACGCAATGCGGTGAATATGCCTATTCAGGGCACTTCGGCGGATATGATAAAAATAGCTATGATAAGAATCTATAACCGATTCCGTGAACTTGACCTGAAATCCAAGATGATACTCCAAGTCCACGACGAGCTCGTCTTTGATGTCTTCAATCCTGAAATCGATACTGTTACTGAAATAGTCAGACAGGAGATGACAAATGCTCTGCCGCTATCCATCCCCGTAGAGGTCGGAATAGATATAGGTCAAAACTGGCTCGAAGCACATTAAAGAGAAATGTCGATATGTAGATGTAAGAATAAAACTGTTATTTAGAACGAAATGTCACATTTCCTGCCCATAACTCTCGAAGAAGTCAAACGCCTTGGATGGCAGACTGTGGACATTGTGCTTGTGACAGGAGACGCCTATGTCGACCATCCCTCTTTCGGTACCGCTGTTATTGGCCGCACACTTGAAGCCGCAGGATATCGTGTGGCTATCATCCCTCAGCCAAACTGGCGAGACGATTTACGCGACTTCCGCAAATTCGGTGCTCCTCGCCTTTTTTTTGGTGTCAACAGTGGTGCAATGGACAGCATGGTGAACCATTATACCGCTGCACGTCGGTTACGTCACGACGACGCTTATACTCCGGGAGGTCAGGCAGGCTTCCGTCCGGACCGGGCGGCATATGTCTATACACGTATTCTTAAACAGATATATCCACAAACACCCGTCATAGTGGCAGGAATAGAGGCCTCTATGCGACGTCTTGCACATTATGATTATTGGGATGACAGACTCTTCCCATCAATTCTTGCCGATATCCCAGCGGATTTGCTGAATTACGGGATGGGGGAGAAGACCACCCTTAAAATTGCGAAACTGCTTGACCAAGGACTGCCGAAGGAGGCTCTATACGACTTGCCGCAAGTCGCATATCTTTCAGACACACCTCCTGAATCTGACAATGTGAAATATCTGCACAGCTTCGAGGAATGCATGCAAAGTAAGCGTGCCGAAGCAGAGAATTATCATATCATAGAACAGGAAAGCAATAAAATCGAACCAGTCACTCTTGTTCAAAAACATGGTTCACGTTTTGTCGTCGTAAATCCTCCCGAACCTCCCATGTCGACAGCGGAGATAGATGCTTCTTTCGATTTGCCCTACACACGTCTGCCACATCCCAAATACAAGAAACGCGGTCCTATTCCGGCGTTTGAAATGATTAAAAACTCCGTCAACCTTCACCGCGGATGTTTCGGGGGCTGTTCATTCTGCACCATCTCTGCCCATCAGGGCAAACAAATAGCTTCGCGCAGCCAACGCTCTATACTGGAAGAGGTTAAAAAAATGGTACAAAACCCCGAGTTTAACGGCGTTATCAGCGACCTCGGAGGTCCGTCGGCCAATATGTACCGCATGGGAGGCAAAGACAAGAATGTCTGTCTGAAATGTAGCCGATATAGCTGTATCCAACCTTCCATATGCCAAAATCTTGAGAATGACCATCAGCCACTCATGGACCTTTATAACAGGGTTGCTGCTGTACCGGGAATCAAACATATTTATATAGGCAGCGGTATTAGATGCGACCTCTTTACCAACCAAAACCACGGTTGGGAATATTTTAACCATATCGTGAAAAATCATGTAAGCGGTAGGCTGAAGGTTGCACCGGAACATACTTGTTCGCATGTCCTGAAATTGATGCGAAAGCCTGATTTCGACCTGTTTATTGAGACGAAACACCGTTTTGACAAAATATGCAGGAATAACAATCTCCCATATCAACTCATTCCATATTTCATAAGTTCGCATCCAGGATGCCGCCTTCAGGATATGGCGGATCTCGCCGTCAAGATGAAACAAATGGGCTATAGGCTGGAGCAGATTCAAGACTTTACCCCAACACCCATGACCCTCTCTACAGAGATGTATTACACAGGGATCAATCCTGCCACAATGGAACCTGTCTATGTGGCACGACATCCAAATCAAAAGAAGGAGCAGAACAATATGTTTTTTTTCTATAAGAAAGAGAGACAGTCTGATATTCGTAAATCTCTGCATAATGCACATCTGGACAAATATATAAAACAATTATTCGGTTGAGTTAATAGATTTGATAATAAAATAATATTTCCCAATGAATCTACATATTTTTGCGTCACGTTTGATTATTGCCCTTGTCTGCGGCATTTTGATTGGTCTGGAACGCCAATTGAGACAACGCAGTGCGGGCCTTACGACCAATTCGCTTGTCTCTGTAGGAGCCTGTTTGTTCATTCTCATTTCTGAAACGGTTATCTCCAATGCCGTCACCTCTGGAGGTCTTGTCAATAATGATAATTTACGTGTCCTCGCACAGATTGTCACTGGTATAGGTTTCCTTGGTGCAGGTGTCATTCTCCGTGACGGATTTACCATTCACGGTCTTAATTCGGCCGCTACCCTCTGGTGTTCGGCCGCTGTCGGCTCGATGTGCGGATATGGCCTTTGGCGCGAGGCAATTATTTCTGTCTTGGTGATATTGTTTATCAACTGGATACTTAAATTTGTGGAGCGTTATTTGGAAACACACCAGAAGAACAATCCAGCAGCCGATCCATACCAATGCGAAGAAAAAAAAGATGATATCGTCGGAAAATGACAATTATACTAATGATTAAAAAAACTGTAAAAAATGTTGGTTTTAATAATTTGATTATTAGCGAAAAAAAACTTTAATCGTTAAACTTTAACCTTCACATAACCAGAGCTTATATGCCATGGTGTGCCTATAAGACATATACGTCCTGAAAAATGAATATAATAGAACAAATACGCGATATCAAGGATATTACCAGAGAACAGCTGGAACTTATCCTTACCACTGAAAACAAAGAGAGTGTCGATTTTCTTAGAAGGACTGCGCGTGAAGTGGCTGACGCGGTCTATGGAAACAAGATTTTCATGCGTGGCCTTGTTGAGATATCATCCCATTGTAAGAACGACTGTTTGTACTGTGGCCTTCGTCGCTCCAATACTACGGCTGTCCGTTATCGTCTGACGGATGAAAAAATATTGGAGTGCTGTGATAACGGTTACAGATTAGGTTTCCGTACTTTCGTCCTGCAAGGCGGAGAAGATCCGTGGTTTGACGATACTCGCATGTGCCGGATTGTCAGTGCTATTCGTGGTAGATATCCTGACTGTGCTATAACTTTGTCTCTGGGCGAACGTTCACGTCAGAGTTATCAGTCTCTCTTTGATGCAGGTGCTAACCGTTATCTCCTTCGTCATGAAACGGCCTCGCCGGAGCATTATGCCAAATTACATCCATCGGAAATGTCGTTTCAAAACCGTATCGACTGTCTTTATACCCTTAAGGATATCGGCTACCAGGTGGGGTGCGGATTCATGGTGGGGTCACCGTACCAAACTTTCGACACACTGTATTCTGACCTGCAGTTTATTCGCAGTTTCCAACCTCATATGGTTGGTATAGGACCGTTTATTTCGGCACATGACACCCCTTTTGCGAACCAGCCTAATGGGAAAGTCAGCTATACTCTTCGGCTGCTTGCCATTATTCGCCTGCTCCATCCGCCAGTATTGTTGCCCGCAACCACAGCGTTGGGAACACTGCATCCTCAGGGACGAGAACTTGGCATTCAGTTCGGTGCTAATGTCGTTATGCCAAACCTGTCGCCGCGTGACCACCGAAAAGACTATTCAATCTACGACAATAAGATTTGCACTGGCGAAGAAGCTGCCGAATGCCGTGCCTGCACAGAGCAGCGTATCAGAAACATAGGGTATGAGACAGTCGTCGACAGAGGCGACTTCAATCCAAATACGGAATACTGATATTGTCATATCATCAATAACTTGGAATTACATGTGACACACAATACCCCTCATCGGTGTTGGGAAATTGTGCCGCTTCTTCATCAGACAATGGCCGAAGTTTATAGCCTTTGTTGTCAAGATATTGCTCGCGTAGCTCCGCGAATCCGGATTCAAGCGTCTGCAAGAAACCTCGGTTGGGCTCGGAGTGGCACATCAAATCCCATTCGGAAGGGCCAGTACAGGGGTGAAGCCCGTCAATGCTGATGCAACGCATGGTGAAATCCAATGTGATGCCGTCGAACTCCCATCCGTCGCCCAAAGTAATCTGCATTGCAGTCTTCTCGGCATTGAGATACTTGCTGCGATAGGAATGTGTCGCTCGCGAGTCGGCATGTATACAGCAGTCGAAATAAACCATATCGCCCACTCGCCCGCCATCGGGATACGACGGATATTCGTCATAGGGCGCTGTCTCCAATAACCAAGCAATCTCGTCGTAATCGATATCCTTATTGTGCCCATGGTTTTCCTCTACCAGATATTTCCTGTTGAAGTCGAAGCCCGTCTCGCGGCACAGGTCGCGAAACCGCTTGGCAAAAGCACAAGCACGGTCGAACCGCTGCCGCTCCACTTTTAGCAGCCTTCGACCCATAAATGTTGGCTCGCCAGGGAACTCCGCCCAGTTTCCCTTGAATGTGGTGATTTCTGTCATCTGATTCATTCAAACACACTTTTGAAAGATGTCACCATTTTTCAGCGCAAGACTCCTATAGGGACAACCCAGACATCGTCCTGTGGTCTACGGTAACTATACTCCCCCACAGCCGTCAACACCATCTTGAAAGAGGGTTTCGGCATTTTGTCAGTGTTGATTTTATCAGCTAGACGGCATAAGGTTTCTGCCCCTTTATCAATCAACTCCGCTCCGCCAAGTTTTATTTCAATGAGTCCGTATGTGCCGTTGCGTCGATGTAGCACAGCGTCGCACTCCAATCCCTCGGCATTGCGGAAATGGAACACTTCTCCATCCAAAGCATCGGCGTAAACGCGCAAATCCCGTACAGCCATCGACTCAAAGAACATCCCCATTGCCTTGAGGTCGTTGATCAAATCACCAGGTCCCACATACAGTGCAGCGGCAGCAATGCTGGGGTCCTTGAAATACCTGGTATCGGATACCTGTATTGCAGATTTACTCCTGAGGTTTGGATTCCAGGCTGGCATATCTTCAATGACAAACAACTTCTTCAGTGCATCCACATAGTCAGAAACAGTCTCGTAAGTGATAGACATATTGTCGTTCTCCTTAATGTCGTCGCTCAGCCGTTTCAGACTTACTGCCTGCCCCTGATGTCTGGCATATGAGCGCAGAAGCAATCGCGTTCTGTTGCTGTTGCGACGCGTATGGTCAACCCGATGAATGTCAGTTTTATAAATAGCCTCGTAATAGTCCCTTGCCTGATCAAGTGCAATGTCACCAGTTAGAAATGTGGCTTGTGGCCAGCCCCCACGACATATCAAGAAGGCTATTTCCTCCAAGTCAAGCGGATTGCTCTGGGGTTCTAACGGCTTGCCCTCAAACAGGTCGGTTAGGCTTACCATTCCTGTCGATTCTCCAGACTCCCACAAGCTCATTGGACGCATACTGACACGTGCAATGCGCCCCGTTCCGCTATGTTGTATCTCTTCCTGTTCTGGAGGGACACTGCTACCTGTCAGAACAAACTGTCCGAACGACTGTCGTTTGTCAACCTCCGAGCGCACAATGTCCCACAACTGCGGTATAGTTTGCCATTCGTCGATGAGACGCGGAGTATTACCGTTTGTCAACACAGAGGGGTTGACTTGCAGAGCAGTCTTGGCATTGGTCAGGACTGAACTATCCCCCAAATCCAGCTCACTCCGCGCTATTTGGCGTGCTGTTGTTGTCTTTCCACACCATTTTGGACCATCAATCAGCACAGCACCCTTGCCGGCCAATTTACGCTCAAGTAGCACATCTGCAATGCGTTGCTTGTATTTTACCATTTTTTAGCGTCTTTTTTACAGTTGCAAAGATACACAAAATAAACGAATTGTAAAGAAAATTCCGCAACTTTTTGTAAAATTATTCCGCAATTTTTAACAAGTATATTCCGCAACTTTAGAAATCCACCGTCATTAATGGAGGTAGTAATCTCTCGATGATCCTTCGACGATGTCGACTATACGTTCCTTATTTGTGGGTTATTCTTGCCATAATACCATTGGAAAAAAAGAGGCGATTTTGCAACAGTTTCCCTTGAATGTGGTGATTTCTGTCATTTGATTCAATCAAACACACCCTGGTAAGATGTCTGCAGGAACCGTCCGTTAAGGACAATATGTTGTTCGCCTGTGTTCAGTATCGTTGTCGTTCTGTCTTCCCCTTGATAATCGATTTTGAGGAACTTTCCATCTATCGGGATGCGCAAGTCGCTGCCTCCCTCGTAAAGATAGATATTACTTAATATTCATAACGCCAACTTATTTAAAATGGAACTATACGGGAAACCACACCCTGTACTTTTTCGTTTTCATTGACATCAGGGTATTGAGCAATCTCGGCCTCTGTCAATGGTCGTATGGCATAGTCATCACGTCCCAAGATATTGTTGTGAAGTGATTCAAAAGACTCCTTCAATGCTTTAGATACACCCATTCCCTTTGTCCCAAGATACAGCATCCAGTCGAAGGAGTAGAACTGTGGGACAAAACCACTCTTGCTGATAGTCTTCAGGTTGATATTGA
The DNA here is from genome assembly GCA_017613375.1 of Bacteroidales bacterium. Lineage (GTDB taxonomy): Bacteria > Bacteroidota > Bacteroidia > Bacteroidales > P3 > Colimorpha. The sequence continues at coordinate 52,125 of JAGADZ010000016.1, forward strand.
ATGTCACTTCTTTTAATTCAAGCTCTGCGCCATTCTTTTTGGAGCTACCAAACAATTTCCCCATGAGCGACTGGCCTGCTGGTGCAATTCCCGCCCTGATGATACAGTTGAAGAACACCATATCGCCCACACATCCTCCCGCAGGGTAATCCACATCGGATGTTTTCTCGTAGTCAACACCTTCGCATTGTTGCCCATTCTTCTCTACGATATACTTGCGGTTAAAGTCGATGCCTAGTTTCTGACCATAATCGCGAATCTCTTTGGCGATAGCGCAGGCGCGGTCAAATTGCTCTTTAGACTTGTCGGAGAGTTCCTTTCCGTTGATTACAGGAATGCCAGAGAAATCTGCCCAATTGCCTGTAAATGTTGTTAATTCTGTTGTGCTCATATACTGTAATTTTTTTTAGATTATTCTTTATGTTTTCTATAATATAACGTTCGATACTTTTTACTTCTCCTGTAATTTATTGAAGGCTTCTTCCATTTTTTTAAAGTTGTCCTCGTTCATTTTTTTAGCTCTCTTTTTTCTATTTGACTGTTTTTTCGAATTCTTCTCAAAATAAATATTAAAGTAGACCTTAAATGGTGGTATTGTGCTAAATTCCTGAAATTCTGATGGGGTATACTCTTTAAAATCCCAAGTGTCATCTTCTCGCTCTATTGCAATAACAAAACGAAAATGCTCTGGGTCTTCCAATGCCTTTTGCCATTCGTTCATAGTTGCACCACCAAAATATTTATCAGTATGTTTTGTTTTCTTAATTTCAAAATACCATTTCTGGTCATCTTTCTCTGCTTCAATATCAATGGAATCATTACCCACCTTGGCAGAATACCCATTTTTCTCCAAATAATCTATATAGGCTTTTTTCGCCTTTTTGTCAGACCTATCGTTTCCTTGTGCTTCCATTATATTTTCTTCATTTTTTTATTGATTGGTCACTTTTCTCCAAATCATTAATAATATTCACGGATTGAATAAAAACTCACACGGTTATACGCTAGCGAGTAAGCGGCACACTACTGTCGTCGGTTATTAAATACTGATATACTGTGCGTTCTGATCCGTATGAATAATCGTCAATGCTTTTCATGTCACGTAGCCATTCTGGCCTGTCAGCATCCTTGCTAATAGTTAACAAAACACCCCAATATTTGTCATCAAGAAGATTTGATGTCTTGCCGTAATCTGGAGAAATAAGCACCACTTCCCATTTCCCGGAACACGAAACTGTCACATTTTTGTGGTCGTAGGTTGGCATACCGTAGTACCGATCATATCCGCTAATGGTCTTGTAGAATCTACCGCTTATCTCTGCACTACCACTTGACTTTAGCTCAAGCCTATTTGTAAACGATTGTTCATGGTCATACCCTATGTATTCTTCTTTTTCCCATACTTGATTACTATATTTTGACTTTATCGCTGCCTTTTTATTATCAAACTGGCTTTCTGTAATTACGGTTCCAATCTCGGATGATCCACTATAGGCAACACCATCTGTTATCCGAAAGTCATTTAATGACAATCCATATCCGCTTAAAGATATATTTATGTCCATATTTTTTGATGGATCAGATACATACCATGTTCCAGTCTGACTTTTTCTTTCCTTATTTCGATGATAGCCACTTCCATAACTGCTATTATCATAGCTATCTACCATTGTTACTGTAACACTATTATTTTTTTCTACAGACACCCGATAAACATCTTGGCTTTTGCTGATGTAATAGATTCCTATGGCTCTTGTTTCTGCCAACCCGGTCTTTTGATTTGTTTCTTCAACATATTCATTAAATTCTTTTATTTCATTATAGTACGTTAGTGCCGCAAAAATAGAAACGACGAACAATGCTATTATTACAAAATATATAGCTGTGCCGACATTTTTTGAAACAATTTTTACCTCCGGCTCTTTCCCAATAGCTGCCTGTACTCCGTATTTGCTTTTGGCAGATTCCGCTCTTTTCTTTTTAGAATCAAACAACATCAGTGCAGTTTGGTTTTTCGAATTCAGATTTGCCTGATGCCATTTCCTGGCAGTAAACAAAGAATAGAACGTAATACCGAGGCATATGATAGAAAGTACTGAGCTCCATTCGTATTCATGTCTTCCTAATGACAGCAGTAAAATGAAAAATGTGACAGCAGCTGCCGCAAAGACGCCGAACACCCAATACCAAATAACTTGTTTCTTCCTGTATTCTTTTGCTTCTGCTTCTTGTTTTTGTTTCTTCTCGGATTCTGTCTTGTCTATTGGTCGCAATGAATGTAAAAATGTTGCTCCATCGTTTGCCAGAACAGACACCCCATAAGATTTGCCTGAATATTTATATTCAGCCATCCATATCGGTAATAAAACACACCGATTTACATTATATCTATAATTGTATGTATAATTTGTTCTATCGACAGACCAACCATCTGACATGTGCCATGCATCTGACGAAACTACAGCATCAACATCTTCCTCAATATCATTTTCGGCAGAGTCTTTGTTCTCATTCCACGATTCATTTCCTGATAGTTCTGCCAAAAGTAGCTCCCAATTTTCATATTGCCTTTTATCAAATTCTGATAAAAGAGTTTCCTTGTCAGAAATGTCGCGAAAATGTTGATTTATTGATATTATTTCCGGGATACTCTTTGATAAGGCCGGCAAAACAATTCGAACATCTCCTGCAGATGTCCCGTTTGCATCACGATACAAAGTTTCCCACACGGTTTTTGTACCATTTGGACGGCCATTATAATCATACGTTTGCTCCTGGTGAGATACTTGTTTGGTGAATGTAGCAGACCATTGCGCCGACCAATTGACATCAAAGATATATACTGGATAGAAAAGGCGATGTATATTTTCTATTGAAAATGACTTAAAGATATCGGTTGGAATTAAGTCCGTTATCACTAATTGTTCCACTATCTTATTTGAACACTCTTTGTCTCCAAGTTTTGGCAAAACAATATATGAGTCAGATGTCCCTTTAATGGCATCAGTTAAATCATTAATTGCACCAGACAAAGCGCTCCATGCTGAATCCATTTCTGTGTCATCTTGTTGTGTCGGGGCATCTATCGTTGAACCACAATAAGGACATACTATAGGAAGGTCTTCCTTTGAATTAATTTTCACTGGAGCTCCACATGACCGACAGTTAATTTCTATTTCATTTGTCGGTTGAGATAATTCATCTTTTTTCACATCCAAATTATCTGCTGGATTGAACTGGACATTAGGTTCTCCACAGTTGGGACATGAATTCAGCGCTTTGTCATACTCGTTGCCACATTCGGGGCAAACAACGTCATTGTTGGGTGCATCCTGCGTGAAAAGTTCTCCGCAGTGTGGGCATTTCTTTGCAAGCGAAGAAATCTGCTTGCCGCATTTTGGACAGGGTATTAGTGCCATAGTTTTAACTTTTTCATTTATTATAAACAATATACTATGTTAAAAACGGAGGGTGTTCTCCGCCCTTTCTGACTCTTGAGTTCTTGGGATAGCCTTTTAACATGACGACGTGTTCGACAGAACCATATTTATCTCTATTCTTAAACCTAACCTCCACCTCAAGTACCTTTGTCCCAATTACATCATCGCTCTTTGTGTACCATGCGCAATGTCTCAATTCAATATTATTTATCTTCACCTTTTTCCCATATGGCGCATTGCAAAATGCACCAGCATATGCCTTGTCGCCTGGGATATGTTCAAGGTTCATGGTGTTATAAAGAGGTACGATGTCGTATCGCTTCGGGGTGCTGCGAGAGGAAAAGAAGCAGAAAGTGAATTGGACATACGTCATTGTATCATCTGGTCGGAGATTTATTATCTCAAAGGTATTTGATAAACGATTATCCTCGTCCATGTAGAAATAGAATGAGGTTACTTTAGCATCTTGAGTTGCACCAGGTCTATCGAAATCGTCACCATTAGCGAAGAAGTCGTAATATTCGTAAGTTCCCTCAACAGTTTCGTACTGCGTTTCGACAGCAGGCTCAGATGGAACTGGCTCAACTACCTCTACCGCTGTAGTCTGATCCGCAAAAGGGGATTCCGTCAGACCATTGGAGTTCGCCTCTTCCTGAATGTTATTATCAACAGTAGGAGTGTGGCGTGATGTCTCCGTGGGGGTAATAATATCTCGCAGAAACATGAAGTACACCAGAGTTGCAACAGCAAGGACAGCAACACAATTCCATACAACTCCATTGCCACGTTTCTTTACCGGAGTGTCCTTTGTTGGATAGGGAACTTCCTTTTCTTCTGCTGGACGAAACAGCAATTCTCTCAAAGGAGCGCCACACCCAGGACATTCCTCGGCATTTGGGCTGACCATACGGCCACATTCGGGACAAGGTATCAGTGCCATGATATGATTTCTTTTATTGATGTAATCAGTGTTGTTCAAATATCAGTGTTTTTATTCGAGTCAAGAACACTACTATAAAAACCAACATTTTCTTCAATATAAAAACATAATTTTGTGTACAATCTTATTACAGGATCGTTTCTTAACTCCATTTTTATGTTGCTAATATCATACTCAAAAAAGAAATAGGTTTTTATAGGAGAATGTGCTCTATCAACTTCAATCTGAAAAGAATAATTAGATTTTGTTTCCAACCATATAGATATGATATTGTTTTTCTCCTTTTCAATAAAGCTCCTATCGTAGAGTTCCTCATATTTCTTTCTCCCCTCATAGACATATTCATTGTGAAGTTCTTGTGAGTCTTCTAATAAGAACTCATAGTTTATCTTGATCATAATATGCTATTTAATATGTTTGCTAACGCGATGCATTACAAATAGTCCCACGACTTCTACCAGCAGAATTACCAGCGACACTATCACGCACCAATTATCTTGCAATTGATCTTTTGAGAGGAGCATCAAAAGAAACATCACCACACCTAGGAAGGCGAAAGTAAATGGCAGCGAGACACGGAAGGCATCCTTCATAGTGATGCTTTCGGCGATATACATCAAGGCTGCAGTAAGCACCACCACAACGCTAGTGGCAACCACGTTGAAGGTGTGGTAACTGCTCAGCAACAAACCTGCGAGGATGTTGACTACCAGCACAGCAATGGTCGAAAAGAGGATGGTCTTTTTCATCTTTGGTTACGTTTTGTTGTTAGACATTGGGGATGGGTGGTGGCGTGGGTTGTGCGGAAAATTCCGGCAATGTAGAAAGTGCAGCCCACTGTGGCATACCGGCTTTCCATACCAATGTGTTACCGTTCACCGTACCTTGCTGCATCATTGTCTGAATGGTGGCAATATCGAAGGGACCTTGTTGCGCTCCTGCTACAACAACATAGTATTGCGCTTGTGGTACGGGCGGCGGTACTGCGGGTGGTTGTGTGTTGATGAATGCACCTGCGAGACCTGCCACTTGTGAGCCGATACCCACACCGGCGCCGATACCCACAGCTGTACCCATAGCACTACCACCGGTATTGCCTGCGGCTTTCTCCAACACATCGAAACTGCGGCGCATCTGGTAGTTCTCATTGCCTATGATACGCATCTCGGCTTTCGCGTCAATGGCCTCCTTTAGGCGTTGGAAACTGGCATCACTTTCGTCGACGGTGACAGCCACCACGCTGAAGAGTTGCAACTCGACACCATACATCTCAAAAACAGGCTGCAACAGTTTCTGCGCTATATCCGACAGCTCAGTTGTCTTGCTGCCGATGTTGACCACCGATGCGTTGACGGCAAGCATGGCATCACTGATGATGGATGACAGGCGGGATTGGATAACACCCCGGAAATAGTTGGACAGCGTCACCACATCGAACGACGGCATATTACCTACGAAAGATTCGAGGAATAAGCGCGGATTACTCACACGGAAACCATACTGGCCGTAGGCGCGAACAGGGACAATCACACCATACTTCGGATCCTCAATCTGCAACGGTGCAGCCGTTCCCCATTTACAGTCAAGCTGCATAGTTTGGTTCACGAACCATACTTCGGCAGCAAAGGGTGACTCCTTGCCGAAAGGCAGGTTGATAATCTTGTTCAGCAGCGGAATGTTCTCGCTGTTGATGGTGTAGGTACCCGACGTGAACTCATCGAGAATCTTACCACCGCGTACGAAGAAGGCCGTCTGTGCAGGATAGACAATCAGCTGA